>JAOPUT010000004.1 GCA_025963385.1 Mycobacterium sp. | reverse complement strand
GGATCGTGATCGGCACCTGGCTGGGTCTGGCCGTCGTGCTCGCGATGTTGTTTCCACAATTGGAGACCGTGGTCAAACAGCAGTCGCTGGACCCGATTCCACGCGATGTGGCGTCGTTCCAGACGCTGGACCGGATGGGCAAGGCGTTCGGCGAGGAAGGGTCGACGACCACGGTGGTCGTCGCGATGGAGAATCCAGAAGGGCTGACCCCATCCACGCGGGAGCGTTATGCCGCAATGGTTTCCGCGCTGCGAGCCGACTCGGAGAATGTGCCACTCGTCCAGGATCTGCTCGCCGATCCGGTGACTGCCGGCCAGGCGATGAGCGCCGATGGGAAGGCCTGGTATCTGCCGGTCGGGATTGCCGGGACGCTGGGTGGACCGCGGGCCGCCGAATCCGTCGAGTCGGTCCGCGACATCGCCACCCATGCGTTCGGCGGCACCTCGACGGTCGCCTATGTCACTGGTCCGGCTGCGACCATGAGCGACCAGATCGTCGCGGCGGAAAGGGATCTGCTGTTCATCTCGCTTGCCACCGCCGGTCTGATCGCGGCGATCCTGCTGCTGGTCTACCGATCGGTGTTCACCGCGCTGCTGCCGTTGCTCGTCATCGGCGTGAGCCTCGGGGTCGGCCGAGGAGTCCTCTCGGCGTTGGGCGAACTGGGCATGCCGGTCTCGCAGTTCACCATCGCGTTCATGACCGTGATCCTGTTGGGCGCAGGCACCGACTACTCGGTGTTCCTGATCAGCCGGTACCACGAACAACGCCGGCAGGGCGTTGCCGTGGATCAGGCGGTGATCAACGCGACGGCGACGATCGGGCGAGTCATCCTGGCGTCGGCGGCGACCGTTGCCCTGGCGTTCCTGGCGATGGCGTTCGCAACGCTGACCATCTTCGCCACCTCGGGCCCCGCATGTGCGGTGGCGGTACTGGTCGGGTGCCTGGCGACGGTGACGCTGCTACCGCCGGTGTTGGTACTGGCGGCCAAGCGCGGCATCGGCGAACCCCGTAAGGACCGGACGCGCGCCTACTGGAACCGGATCGCGGTGACGGTGGTCCGCAAGCCGGCGCCGCTGCTGGTGATCAGTCTCGTGCTGCTCCTGGCGTTCGGCGGTGTGGCGCTCACACTGCGCATGACCTATGACGACCGCAAGGGGCAGCCATCCACCACTGCCAGCAACGAGGGTTATCGCTTGTTGGACAGTCACTTTCCCAAAGACGTCATCATCTCCGAGTTCCTCCTGGTCGAGTCGCCGACGGATCTGCGTACCGGCAGGGGGCTCGCCGATCTCGAGGAGATGGCCTCCCGGGTCTCCCAGATACCCGGGGTCGATCGCATCGTCGGCGTCACCCGCCCGACGGGGAAGCGACTGGATCAGGCTCAGCTGTCGTGGCAGAACGGACAGATCGGCGACAAACTCGCGGACGCCGTGGCCGACGGTGATGCCCGCAAGAGTGATTTGGCGAAGCTGACGGACGGCGCCGATCGGTTGGCCGACGGCCTCACCCAACTCGACACCAGCGTGCGGTCTGCACTGGGGCCGCTGACCGGTCTGCTCAAGCAGGCGGAACAGGCCGGCCAGACGATTCAGCGCTACCGGCCGGCATTGCAACAGCTAAATGCCATGGGGCCCAACGTCGACCGAATCGTCAAGGACGGACTGCAGATCCGCCCGCTCGCTGAACACGCGGCAAGCGCGATCGCCATCATCGATCCGCTGGCGGCCGCGCTCGGCGCCTCTCCCCTCTGTGCGGCGACACCGGAGTGCGGGGCGTTGCGCGACCAGGTGCAGACGCTGGTGGCGCTGCGCCAACAGGGTTTCTTCGACCAGATCGCCGGTCTAGGCGATGAATTGGCCGGGCAAACCGCGAATTCCTCGGTGTCAGCGACGATCACTCAGTTGCAGGGCGCCGCAGACACTCTCGACCGGAGCATGGCTGCCCTCGGCGGTCCGGGCGCCGACCTGTCCGCGCAGATCGCACGCCTGCAGGGCGGCATCGGACAGCTCGCCTCGGGCGCGCGGGCGCTTGCCGTCGGCGTGCACACCCTGGTCGACAGCAACCTCGAGATGCTGGGCGGGATGAGCCAGATTGCGGCGCAACTGCAGGACTCCGCGCGCGGCACGGCCGGATCGGACGCGGCGGCGGGTTTCTATCTGCCGCCCACTGCGTTGCGGGATCAACAGTTCACGCAGGTAGCCCGACAATTCATCTCGCCCGACGGAAGAACCGCGCGGTTCCTCATCGAGTCCGGTTTCGATCCCTATACCGCCGAGGCGATGACGCTCGGAAAGCACATCACCGACGTCGCCACGGCGGCGACACCCAACACGTCGCTGTCCGGTGCCACCGTATCCGTGGCGGGATTCCCGGCCATCAACTCCGACATCCAACGGTTGATGGTGCGGGACTTTCTGCAACTGGCCATCGCGACCCTCGTCATCGTGGCCCTGATCCTGGTGGCGCTGCTACGCGCAGTGCTGGCACCGATCTATCTCCTGGCCACCGTCGTGCTCAACTACGCGGCCGCACTCGGCATGGGCGTCTTGGTCTTCCAATACGGACTGGGCCACGACATCGCCTGGCCGGTCCCGCTGCTGTCGTTCATCATCCTCGTGGCCGTGGGCGCCGACTACAACATGCTGCTCATCTCGCG
>JAOPUT010000086.1 GCA_025963385.1 Mycobacterium sp. | reverse complement strand
ATCCGCGGCGGGCCAACTCCAGCGCCGCGTGCAGGGTGATCCGCGCGCCGGACATGCCGATCGGATGCCCGATCGCGATGGCGCCGCCGTCCACGTTGACCTTGTCCCCGTCGAGGCCGAGCTCCTTCGTCGAGGCGAGTGCGACCGCCGAGAACGCCTCGTTGATCTCGATCACGTCGAGCTGATCGATCGAGATGCCCTCCTTGGCGATCGCCTTCTTGATGGCGTTCGCCGGCTGGCTCTGCAACGTCGAATCGGGTCCGGCCACCACACCGTGCGCACCGATCTCGCACAGCCAGCTGAGTCCGAGTTCGGTGGCCTTGGCCTTGTTCATCACCACGACCGCGCACGCACCGTCGGAGATCTGCGACGCCGACCCCGCGGTGATGGTGCCGTCCTTGCGGAAGGCGGGCTTCAGCCCGGCCAGCGACTCGGCGGTGGTGTTGGCGCGGATTCCCTCGTCCTCGGTGAACTCGATCGGGTCGCCCTTGCGCTGCGGGATCTTCACCGGCACGACCTCGTCGGCGTACACGCCGTCCTTCCACGCCGCCGCGGCCCGCTGGTGTGACAGTGCGGCGAACTCGTCCTGCTGCGCCCGGGTGAACTGATCGACGTCGTTGCGCTGTTCGGTCAGCGCACCCATCGGCTGGTCGGTGAACACGTCGTGAAGGCCGTCGTAGGCCATGTGGTCGAGCACCGTGACGTTGCCGTACTTGTAGCCCGCGCGGCTGTCCATCAACAAGTGCGGCGCCTTGGTCATCGACTCCTGGCCGCCCGCGACGACGACGTCGAACTCACCGGCGCGGATCAACTGATCGGCCAGCGCGATGGCATCGATGCCGGACAGGCACATCTTGTTGATGGTCAGCGAGGGCACGTCCCAGCCGATGCCGGCGGCCACCGCCGCCTGGCGGGCAGGCATCTGCCCGGCGCCTGCCGTCAGCACCTGACCCATGATCACGTACTCGACGGCCGAGGCGTCCACGCCGGCCTTCTCCAGCGCGCCCGCGATGGCAACCGCACCCAGGTCGCTGCCCGAGAAGTCCTTGAGCGAACCCATCAGTTTGCCGACGGGAGTCCGCGCTCCAGCAACGATCACCGATGTCGTCATTTGCTACCTCCACGCGCGTCGATCCTGGGAATGTGTGGGCTATCACACTTACGTAATCATTCCGGTAAAGGTTACCGTGACTAAATGACCACGGAGCATGTAGGTGCACGTCCGGCCCTCGCCAGTGCGTTGGTGACGGCCGTCGACCACGTGGGCATCGCCGTGCCCGATCTCGACGTCGCGATCAAGTGGTACCACGACCACCTCGGCATGATCGTGCTGCACGAAGAGGTCAACGACGATCAGGGCATCCGCGAGGCCATGCTCGCCGTCCGTGGCGCCGCCAAGGGCAGTACCCAGATCCAGCTCATGTCGCCGCTCGACGAGACGTCGACCATTGCCAAGTTCATCGACAAGCGCGGCCCGGGGCTGCAGCAGTTCGCCTACCGGGTCAGCGACCTCGACGCGCTGTCCGAGCGGCTGCGCGAAGACGGCGTCCGGCTCATCTATGACGCACCCCGTCGAGGTACGGCAAACTCACGGATCAACTTCATCCACCCCAAGGACTCGGGTGGCGTGCTGGTCGAATTGGTCGAGCCCGCCACAGACGAGCACTGACGCGCACTGATTCCTAGCTCCACCGCCTGGTGGGTCCCCGCGTCGCGCGGTTGGCCCAACACTGCGTGTGCCAGTGCCGCCGGTCCTCGACGGCCGAGTCCCCCGCTTCGGCGGGCCACACCAAGACGTGCGCGATGCCAGGCTTGAGTTCGTGGTCGCATCCAGGGCAGCGGTAGGTCTTGGTAGCGCGTGACCCCGCGACGGGCCGCACCTCGTAGTCGTAGCCGTCGGCGCCCACCTCGATCCGACGCGCCACGGGCAGCGGACGCCCGGGCTGTCCGCGGGGTGGGGTGCGACGCCTGGGCATGCCGCTCATCCTACGGCGTCAGAACAGCCGGAACTCGCTACTGTCCAGGCCACGCATCTGGTCGTAATCCAAAGTCACACAGCGTATTCCGCGATCGACGGCAAGCGTGCGCGCCTGAGGCTTGATCTGCTGGGCGGCGAAGACGCCGCTCACGGGGGCCAGCACGGTGTCGCGGTTGAGCAGTTCGAGGTAGCGGGTCAGCTGCTCCACGCCGTCGATCTCGCCCCGTCGCTTGATCTCGACGGCTACCGAGCGACCCGTCTCGTCGCGGCACATCAGGTCGACGGGACCGATGGCCGTCATGTACTCCCGCCGGACCAACGTGTAGCCGACGCCCAGCAGCTCGACGTGCTCGGCGAGCAATGCCTGCAGGTGGGCCTCCACCCCGTCCTTGACCAGACCGGGATCCACGCCGAGCTCGTGGCTGGAGTCGTGCTCCACGTCCTCGACGGTGATGCGCAACTGTTCGCCCGCCTTGTTCTCGACCACCCACACGGGGTTGTCACCGCCGTTGTCCTCGACGAGCCAGCACGGCGGGCTCATCCAGTTGAGCGGCTTGTAGGCACGGTCGTCGGCGTGCACGCTGACCGATCCGTCCGACTTGATCAGCAGGAGCCGTCGAGCGGACGGCAGGTGGGCGGTCAGGCGGCCGACGTAGTCGACGGTGCACTGGGCGATGACGAGGCGCACGCCACAACCATAGATGGCGCGTTCCGTTAACTAGGCTGACGCCACCATGACGGACAAGAAGAGCACGGCACAGCGTCTGGGCCGGGTCTTGGAGACGGTGACCAACCAGAGCGCCAGGATGCCAGGCACCCCGGAGTACGGCTCGTGGATCCTCGGTCGCGTGTCCGAGAGTCAGCGCCGCCGCCGCATCCGCATCCAGATCATCCTCACGCTCTTCGTGGTCGTCGCGAACCTCATCGGCATCGGCGTCGCGACCCTGGTGGTCGCCGTCGCCTTCCCGACGCCGAACATCTTCGAACCGCAAGTGCGGTGGATCACCTTCGTCGCCGTGCCCGTCTACATCTTCGGCGCGCTCGTCGTCGGCATCTTCTGGGCGACCCACCGCGTGATGACCAACGTCCGGTGGGCCATCGAGGAGCGCACCCCGACCAAGAAGGACCAGCGCAACACGTTCTTCGCGCCGTGGCGTTTGACCCGCGTGCTGCTGATTCTCTGGGGTCTCGGCACGATCGTGCTGACGACGATGTACGGCGTCGTCGACAGTCAGTTCATCCCGAAGTGGCTGCTCGGCATCAGCTTTCCCGGCATCGTGGTCTCGGCCAGCTGCTACCTCTTCACCGAGTTCGCGCTGCGTCCGGTCGCCGCCCAGGCGCTCGAGGTAGGCCCGCCCCCGCGACGTTTCGCGCCGGGCGTGATGGGCCGCACCATGCTGGTCTGGGCGCTGGGTTCCGGCGTGCCGGTCCTCGGCATCCTGCTGGCCGCGGTGTTCGCCTTGACGCTGGAGAACCTGACGCCCACCCAGTTCGCTTGGGCCATCGTGGTTCTCGCGCTATTCGCCCTGGTCTTCGGCGCCATCCTGATGTGGATTCTCGCGTGGCTCACCGCGACCCCGGTGCGGGTGGTGCGCGCTGCGCTCAACCGCGTGGAGCAGGGTGACTTCGAGACGAACCTGGTGGTGTTCGACGGCACCGAGCTCGGGCAGCTGCAGCGCGGCTTCAACTCCATGGTCGCCGGCCTGCGTGAACGCGAACGTGTCCGAGACCTGTTCGGCCAGCATGTCGGTCGCGAAGTGGCCGCGCTCGCCGAGAAGCAGCGACCGAAGCTCGGCGGCGAAGAGCGCCGCGCGGCCGTCATCTTCGTCGACATCATCGGCTCGACGCAGTTGGTGACTAGCAGGCCAGCCGTCGAGGTCGTGGAATTGCTCAACCGGTTCTTCGCCGTCGTCGTCGACGAGGTGGACAAGCATCACGGGCTGGTGAACAAGTTCGAGGGCGACGCCGTCCTTGCCGTCTTCGGCGCACCGGTCTCACTCGACAACGCCGAGGAGGAGGCGCTGGCCGCCGCCCGCGCGATGGCCGAACGGCTGCGCGTCGAGGTACCCGAGTGCCAGGCGGGCATCGGCGTCGCGGCGGGCCAGGTGGTGGCGGGCAACGTCGGGGCGAAGGACCGCTTCGAGTACACGGTGATCGGCGAACCCGTCAACGAGGCAGCCCGCCTGTGCGAGCTGTCCAAGACGGTCGACGGCCACCTCGTCACCTCGTCGGAGACCGTCAGGCGCGCAGGCGAAAGCGAAAGCGCACGTTGGAGACTGGGCGACACGGTGACGCTGCGTGGCCATGACGAGCCGACGCGGCTCGCCGTGCCCGCGTAGAAGCCAGGAACGGCACCCCGCCGGGGTTACGCTCTGGTCGTTCCCCACGGGTGGGACACAGACCTTGCGGGCGCCGAGGAGAGGACCTGCCACATGTCGCATTCGTCGCGACTCCTCGCATCGCTGGTGCTGGCCGCGGGTGCGTTCACCGCAGTCGGACTCGCCTCGACCGTCACCGCGGATCCGGACATCGACGGCGAATCCGCCGCGGCCGTCATCGACCAGCTGCAGGAGCAGGGTTACGCCGTCGACGTCAACGGGGCGCCGGCCGGCGACACGTCGCTACTCAGCACGTGCACGGTGACGTCGATCCACAATCCCGGCGTTCCCACGCCCGACCCGACGACGACCACGACGATCTACGTCGACGTGGCGTGCCCGCTGAACCACGGCTGACCTACGCCCAGTCGCCCCGCAGCGCATCTTCTGCGGCGGCGACCGCATCGTCGACCGTGGCGTAGCGGACCCCTTCGTACTCGGAGTCGTCGCGGATGACGATCCTCTGCGGGTCGACGAGAAAGCCCGCCCTACCCTCGGCACGCAGCGCCGCACTGGTGCCGGACAGCAGATCGCGTGCGGCGTCGTCGATGTCGTCGACGCGGGACACGTCGAGGATCGCGGCGGCGAAGTTTCCCCGCTCGCGGTCGACGGTCCGGACCACCTGCTCGGCACCGCTGAACAGTAGATCGCCGTGGGTCTCGTAGACACGGATGCCGTCCCGCGGTTCGTACACCGCCCGCAGCGTGGCCCTCGAATCACGGGACACGGTCAGGAAGTGTAGGCCGAGTTTTTCGGACAGGCTGCGGCACAAGCGAACTCCACGCACGCTGTTACCCTTGGCATCGAGCAGCGGCGAGTACACCCCGATGCCGAGCTGTCCGGGGAGCACGGCGACGATGCCACCGCCGACGCCGCTCTTGGCGGGCATTCCGACGGCGCTGACCCAGTCCCCCGCGGCGTCGTACATGCCGCACGTCACCATCACCGAGAGCGTGCGCTTGACGACCGTCGGATTCGTCACCCGCCGTCCCGTCAGCGGGTTCACGCCACCGCGGGCGAGCGTAGCCCCCATCCGGGCCAGGTCGGTCGACGTGACGTTGAGCGCGCACTGCCTGAAGTACACGTCGAGGACCTCGTCGGGATCGTCGTCGAGCACCCCGAAACTCTGCAGCATGTAGGCGATCGCACGATTTCGGCTGCCGGTGGCCTTCTCCGACGCGTACACGTCGTGG
The DNA here is from genome assembly GCA_025963385.1 of Mycobacterium sp. Classification (GTDB taxonomy): domain Bacteria; phylum Actinomycetota; class Actinomycetes; order Mycobacteriales; family Mycobacteriaceae; genus Mycobacterium. Next base: position 19,491 of record JAOPUT010000086.1, on the reverse strand, counting down.
TCGAGTTCGAGTCGACGGCCCGCGAATGCGGAGTAGAACTCGGTGATCATCTCGAACCGTTCGTCGGGCGAGTTCGCCGGTATCAGGGACACCGCGGCGATGGCCCCCGCGTTGATCATCGGGTTCTTCGGCTTCTTGGTGATCTCGTCGACGCTGATCTCGTTGAACGCTTCCCCGGAGGGCTCGACGCCCATCTTGGCGTCCACGGCGGCCTGTCCGATCCGGTCGAGCGCCAGCGCGTAGGTGAACGGCTTGGAGATCGACTGGATGGTGAATTCGACTCCGGCGTCGCCACATTCGTAGACGTGGCCGTCGGCCGACGACAGCGAGAGCCCGAATCCTTCCGGGTCGACGCGCGTCAGCTCGGGGATGTAATCGGCGAGCGTGCCATCGGTCACCGGCCGGTGTTCGTCGAGGATTCGGTCCAGGTAGCGCTGTACCAGTTGCGACACGCTCGGATTGTAGGTGCTCGGCTACGGCTGGGGATACGGGGCGAACCTGTTGTCGAAGCCCACCTTCCGGATCGCCAGCTGCGCCCGTCGTTGCGCCTCGGTGTAGTAGACCGTGTTCGGTGGCACCACCGAGGGCAGCTGAACGAGCGATACCAGCTGCGAGCTGACGGTGGGGAGATCCGTCGAGTCAGGGTCCAGGTCCTGGAACCGCATCGAGATGGTCCCCTGATTCAGGCCGCCCGTCGACACCCAGTTCGCCACCCCGGGATCCGTCTTCGAGATCACCAGCGTGTAGGTCCCGTCCGCATTCGCGATCGCCTGGGAGCCGTTCAGGCTGGTCTGCTGGTTCCAGTAGTCCGTCGAGATGGTCCAGTCGTTGGTCACCGGCAGCACGAAGTATCCGGCGTTGCCGGGATCGATCGTGACGACCAACGCCTGATCATCACCGAGTTGGAAGTAACCGGCGCTCTGCAGCTGTGTCGCAAGGAATTCCGCGTTGCGCGTTGGACTCTTCAACACGTTCGGCGGGATTTGTTGGCCGGTCGTTGGGTCCGTCGTGGCGACCCCCATGTAGGTTGCCTCGCGTTGGATGCCGAGGGCCATGATGACCGCCGCGACCGTCCCGCGCAGCAGTGGCGGAGGGTCGGCCATCGGCGGAATCAGCGATACCAGTGTCGTGAGCCATGGATTGCCGACCACCAGCGGCCCGAGCCCGGGAATCGCGAAGCCACCAAGCTGGCCGAAGAGACTGTTCGGCGGCCCACCCACCCGCTCGATCGACAGCGTCATCGGTACCTCGGCGCCCCAGTCGGACAACGTGTTCCGGGTCGCGATGAGAGTCGAATCGTTGGTCAGCTGAAGGTGATTGGTCTGGCCGGGCGCGGCAGGGTCACGACTGACCGTGATGGTGAAGGTGCCGTTCGGGTTGACCACGAAGTCCTGACCGCCCAGGACCGACGCGGTGTTCCCGGACAGCCCGGTGAGGACGCTGAAGGTGGTGTCGGCAGGCCGCGGCCCGGTGAACTGCCCGCTGATGACGTACGACGACGCCGCGTTCACCCCCATGAACCGGTAGATGGTGTCGGGGTTGTCGTAGAGGATTCGCGAGCCTGGCACGATCTGGCCGTACCAGGTGTGCGGTGGCGCCACCTGCATGACGACCGTGGGGTCGTTGGAGTCGAGGATCTGCTGTTGGAACGCCGCGCCCATCGCGTACTCGTCCACGGCCGCCGAGAGCTGGTCCAGGTTGGCCTGATCGGGACCGCCGACCTGACCGAACTGCTGCTGAGCCGCGGAGCGGAAACCGAGCTGCAGCACCAACTTCATCAACGCGACGGGCAGCGTGTCGACCGTCTGCGTGGCGATCCGCTCGGCGTCGAGCTGCTGCTGGGTGCCCAGCGGGCTGGTGACGGTGACCGACACCGTCGGCTGAACGACGGCCGTCGTCGTGGCCTCGGCGGCCTTGGCGGGCGTGGTCGCGACGCGTACGGTCTCGCGACGGGCCAAGCCCAGCATGGTCCACGTCGGCGCGGCCTGCGGCGGCGTTGCGGGGCTGCCACCGGGCACCGTCGACTCCCCCGCGGCAGGCTTCGGCTCGGTCGGCTTGTCCGGTCCGCTGTCGGTTTCCCCGCCGCTGACGGTCTCGGGCTCCGTCGTCGACTTCTTGGCCTTCTTCGAGCCGTTACCGGCGGAGCGGGCCTGCGACTCGTGTGTCGGGGTCGCCGACTCTTGGTGGGACTTCCTCCCGTCGGACTCCTTCTTGTCGGGCTCCTTCTTCTCGGACGACGTCTCGGGTTTCTTCGTCGACGACGCGTCGTTCGCGCCGGAGGACGCCGAGGAATCGGAGGATCCCGATGACGATCCCGACCCTGCGCCCTCGTCGGCGAAGGCGGTCGGTGCGCTGGCGATCGCCGCGCCTATCCCGAGCGCCACGGCCAACGCACCCACCCGACCCACGTGTTTGTTAGGCATCGCTCCGCCTTCGTGATGTGGGAACACCCGAAACTGGTTATAGCAGCGCCGCCGAAGAGATGGTGGCGATGTCCGGTGATCCGACTCAGGCGACGGGCACCGGATGACGCGCGAGCCACGTCCGCCCTGCCTTGGCGGCCCGCACCAGCGCGCCGTACTCGCCGAGGTAGTCCGCGATGGCACCCACCGCGGGAAGCATTCCGAGGTAGCGGAAGACCGCACGCGGGCGCGGCCGTTTGACGAGTTCGTCGCCGACCGCACGCAGCACCCCTGCCGCGTGCCATAGGGCCCTGACCACCGGCGGGCCATCCTCCTGAACCACCGGCTGCGGGGACGTTCCCTCGTCGAACTCGCTGCCGAGATCGCGATCGCACAGCACCGCCGCGAGGAGGCGGACCTGTTGCCCGTGTCCTGAACCCCGGACTCGCGTGCCACCGCGCACAACACGATCGCCTGGCTGGTGAACCCCAGCACGTCCTGGATCGGCAGGCGGTCGGCCACCGCGCCGAACACGCCGGGAAAGGCGACCAGGACGGTGTCCAGTGCGCCGACCCGTCGCACCCACCAGTTCACCCGTCCATCGAGGTCCATCTCCTCCCACCCCTGGGTGCCGGGAAGGTCGGCGGTGTTCAGTGCCCATGCCACCGCGTCGAGTGCCTTGTCGATCGACCCGTCCGCTGCGCCGAGGTGGTGGCTTCGGTCCTTCAATCCGAGGGGATCGGCCCGGGAGAGAACGTCGACCACGGGTTGATGACGCGCACCGCCCTGCCCAGCGCACGGGCCACGTCGGCGTCGGCGAGCACGGCGGTGGGCATGGGGATCAGGGACATGCACAGATCATCACCCGCGGCGTTCCCCGGCGTGTACTCGGCCGTCGCACGCGCGCAGAGGATTCGCTCCGTCGGTCATTCTTTCCGGCCCCGCACCCACCTCGGGTCAAGCTCATGATCGACTGCCTTGCAACATGATTCGCACTCGCAAGCATGGGCTCCTTGCGCCGCCGCAGCGATCGAGGGTTGTCGGCCGATTTCGTCATGTGCTTGGCTGGCGGTATGCGTGTCGGGGGGCTCGAGCCGGTCGAGGAGACGGCGCTGCTCACCCTGTACTGCAGAGCGCTCGACGATCTGCGCCCTCGACCGATTCTCGGTGACCACCTTGCCCGCGAGGCGGTCACGGCGCTGGAGTACGACTTCGCCGCGCTGGGCGTGCTGGGCAGCACCGAGCGTTTCGTGGCGCTGCGGGCCAAGATGCTCGACTCCCGGATTCGGGCGTTCACCGCGGAGTGCCCCAATGCCGTCGTCGTCGACCTCGGTGCCGGCCTGAGCAGTGCGTTGTTCAGGGTCGATCCGCCGTCGACGGTCGACTGGTACAGCGTGGACCTCCCCGCGGTGATCGCGCTGCGCGACGCCGTCCTGCCGAGTGATCCTCGTGCTCACTCCGTCGCCGCTTCGTTGACGGAACCCGCGTGGGCAGAGTCGATTCCCAACGATCGACCGGCGATCGTCGTCGCCGACGGTCTCTTCGCCTTTCTCGGCGAGCCGACTCTCGCCGCCGTGTTTCGCGAGGTGTCCGCCCACTTCCCCTGGGGCATGCTGACCTTCTACGACTACGGCAAGGTTTCGAGGGCCGGTCGCACCGCAGGCAGGATGCTGCCGAGCCGACGGCGGATGACTCAGCTCCTGTCGAGCGCATGGGCGTTCGACGGATTCACCGACCCCCGGCACCCCGCGACCTGGAATCCACGCCTGCACCTCGTCGAGGAGGCCAGCGCCATGCACGAACCCGATGTCACCGCCTTCCCGCCGATCTGGCGGCTGGCCGCGAAGGCGTCGACCCGCATCCCCGCCATCGGCAGGAAGGCCCGCGTCCTTAGCTACCGCTTCTGATGGCGGAACGCTGAAACATCACTGGGCGTGAGTCCGATTCCCGTGCATTTCTCACGCGCTCGGGATATTTTGGCAACGACAGGGGTTAGGTGTGACCGAATGATCGGCACGGGGGACGGGTATGGCAACTGCGACGGAAGAGGCCGTCCGGCTACCTCCCGCGCCGCCGATACCCAAGATGATCCAGGGTGTCGGCTTCCTTTTGGCAAACTCCGGAATGTTTGCTGCCATGGCGAGGCGCTACGGCGATGCCTTCACCGTGGAGATGCCCTTCCTCGGGCGAGCGGTGGTCATCAGCGATCCCTCCCTGATCAAGGAACTCTTCGCGATGACACCTGAGCTGGCTCAGCGGCCCGCGTCTGGCGCCGGCTCGCTCGGGCAGGCGTTCGGGCCCGGATCGACGTTCAGCCTTGCTGGCGACCCGCTGATTCAACGACGAAAGGTGTTGGTCCCACCGTTCAACGGAAAACGCATGAGGGCCTACGAGCACATCATCGAGGACGAGGTGATGCGCGAAATCGCAAGCTGGCCCGAAGGCCGGGAGTTCGAGACGCTCGAGCCGATGCTCCGCCTCACCCTCGGCTCCATTCTGCGCGCGGTGTTCGGTGCCGAGGGACCGGTCCTGGAGGAACTCCGTAGCCTGCTGCCACCCCTGGTCGTGCTCGCCGCCCGGGTCGTCGTGGCGCCGCAACTGATGCGGCGCGACATGGGTCGGTGGAGTCCTGGCCGCCGCTTCCAGTCCTACCGGCGCCGCTTCGACGATCTCGTCACCACGCTGATCGCCGAGGCCCGCGCCGACCCTGCGCTCGGACAACGCAGTGACGTTCTCGCGTTACTTCTCCAGACCCGTTACGAGGACGGTGAGCCGATCTCGGATCAGCACATCGCCGACGAGTTGTTGACGCTGGTGGCGTCTGGCCACGAGACGACGGCCTCGTCGCTGGCCTGGTCCATCGAGCGGCTACGCCGCCATGCCGGGCTCCTCGACCGGCTGACCGAGGAGGTCGATCAAGGCGGATCCGAGCTCCGCCAGGCCACCATTCGCGAGGTTCAGCGCGTCCGACCGGTTCTCGACGGCTCGATGCGTCGCACGCAGCAGCGAATCCGCTTGGGCGACTGGGTGATTCCCGAGAACACCACGGTGGTCTTCAGCATCCGACTCGCCCACGAATCGGACGAATGGTTCGAGGACGCAACGTCGTTCAACCCCGACCGGTTCCTCGACGGCAATGCGATGCCGTCGGCGTGGATCCCCTTCGGGGGCGGCATCAACCGCTGCATCGGAGCGTCGTTCGCACACATGGAGATGGACGTCGTGCTGCGAACCCTGCTCCGCGAATTGCGGTTCATCCCCACAGATGAAGCCGACGAGAAACATCACTGGCGCGGCGTCGCCACCGCCCCTGGACGTGGTGGCCGAGCCACGGTCTTCCGACGTTCATCCCAACTACACGAGGTCGGTTCACCGAACATGACAACAACCGCACGCAGCCCGCGCATCAAGCCCATCGGCACCACGTCGCTGTTCAAGAAGCTGATGAGCAAGTACTGGTATCCCTTCCTCAGCCGCAGATGGGACGGCGAGGACGTCCTCCTGATCAACTACGGCTACGAAGAAGATCCGCCGATGGCATTGCCACTGACCGGGTCGGACGAAGCCCATCGCTACAGCATCCAGCTCTATCACCGCACCGCCAGCCAGGCCGACCTCGAGGGCAAGAAGGTGTTGGAGATCAGCTGCGGGCACGGCGGCGGATCCTCCTACCTCGTACGCACTTTCGGTCCAGCCGACTACACCGCCCTCGACATCAACCCCGACGGCATCAAGTTCTGCCGCAAGCGACACGAGATCCCCAACCTCGAGTTCGTGCACGGCGATGCCCAAGACCTTCCCTTCGACGACTCCACCGTCGACGTGGTGATCAACATCGAAGCCTCTCACGGTTACCCGGACTTCCCCCGCTTCCTCTCCGAGGTGCACCGCGTGCTGCGACCGGGCGGCCGCTTCCTCTACACGGACTTCCGCGGGCGCGACGAGTTCGCGGAATGGGACCAGGCGCTGGCCGCTTCCCCACTTCGCATGGAGTCGAAGACCGTCATCAACGAAGAGGTGCTGCGCGGCCTCGACGGGAACTCGGGCCGGTACCTCGATCTGGTCGGCCGCAATCTACCCACCGTCTTCCGCCCCTTCGGACGCCTGTTCGCAGGCGTGCCCGGCTCCCTGATGTATCGCGAACTGCAGACCGGGGGTCTGTCCTACCGCACCTACAGCTTCGCCAAGGACTGACCCATGGCCACGGCCACATCCGAGCCGGTACGGCTTCCGCCGACGGTGCGGTTGCCGAAGATCGTGCAGGGAGTCGCGCTGGTGGCCGCGATGTGTGAGGTGATCGCTGCAGCAGGGCGACGATATGGCAGCACCTACACCTTCAACCTGCCGATCTGGGGTCCGACGGTGGTCGTCAGCGATCCCGCACTGGTGAAGGAGCTGTTCAGCACCGGCAGCGAGCTCGTCGAGCGCCCAACCGATCTCGGCGAGGTGTTCGGTCCGGGTTCGACGTTCAGTCTCACGGGTGAGCCACAACTCGCACGCCGGAAGCTGATCCTCCCGCCGTTCCACGGCAAGAGGGTGATGGGCTACCAGCAGATCATCGAAGAAGAAACCTTGCGTGAGATCGATTCCTGGCCCGAGGGCGAGGAATTCGAGATCCTCGAGCCGATGAACCGGATCACGCTGAACACGATACTGCGCACGGTATTCGGCGCCGAGGGCCCCGCGCTCGACGAGCTGCGCGCACTGGTGCCGCCCGCGATCACCATCGGCTCCCGCCTGCACTTCCTGCCGAAGGCCGCCGCCCGTGACTTCGGGGCGTGGAGCCCGGGTCGGCGGCTGCGCGACATCCGACGCAGGATCGACGACGTCATCGGTTCCCTCATCGCCGACGCGCGAGCCGACACGACCACCGGGGGCCGCCGCACCGACGTGCTGACCAAACTGTTGGACGCCCGCTATGACGACGGCGTCCCAATCGACGATCAGGACATCGCCGACGAGTTGTTGACCCTGGTGTCCGCCGGTCACGAGACCACCGGCGCGGAACTGGCCTGGGCCATCGAACGATTGCGCCGCCACCCCGGGTTGCTGACCCGGCTCGCCGACGAAGTCGATCGGGGAGGATCCGAACTTCGGCAGGCCACCATCCACGAAGTTCTCCGCACCCGGCCGGCGCTGGACGCCACTATGCGTCTGACCAAGAAGCGGATCAGATTGCAGGACTGGGTGATTCCCGAAAACACCCGCATCATCGTCAGCATCCAACTCGCCCACGCCCTCGACGACAGCTTCATCGACGCGTCGGACTTCAATCCTGACCGCTTCCTCGGTGACGTACCCAAACCCTACGCGTGGATCCCATTCGGTGGCGGTACACACCGCTGCATCGGTGCCGCATTGGCGACCGCGGAGATGGACGTCGTACTGCGGGTCCTACTGCGGGAGTTGGCATTCGAACCCACCTCCGCGCGCGGCGAGCGACGGCTGAACCGCGGGGTGGCGATCGTGCCGGGGCGCGGCGGCCGAACGGTCGCGCACCGCAGACGACCCAGAACCAGCCCCGACGCCGGCTCGGCGGCACTCGACGGCGAGACCCACGGACTCTTGGAGAAGCATTGACCAGCGAACTCAAGCAACGGAATTACGTCAACCGCATCGGCGCCACGCCGCTGTTCAAGAAGTTCATGAACGGCTACTGGTACCCACTGCTCACGCGCAAACTTCATGCCGACGACGTCGTCTTCCTCAACTACGGTTACGAGGAAGATCCGCCGATGGGCATTCCCCTCGACGCATCCGATGAACCCAACCGCTACTGGATCCAGCTGTACCACGCCACCGCCTCGCAGGTCGATCTCGCGGGCAAGGACGTGCTCGAGGTCAGCTGCGGGCACGGCGGGGGCGCGTCATATCTGATGCGTACGCTCGGGCCGGCTTCCTACACCGGGCTGGACTTCAACGCCGAGGGAATCGCGTTCTGCCGCAAGCGACATCGACTACCTGGGCTCGACTTCGTGCACGGCGACGCCGAGAAGCTGCCCCTGCCCGACCACTCCGTCGATGCGGTGGTCAACATCGAGGCCTCACACGCCTACGGCCACCTCTCCACCTTTCTCACCGAGGTGGCGCGGGTTCTCCGCCCGGGAGGCGACCTCCTCTACGCCGACTTCCGCGGGCACGACGAGATCCGCGGATGGGAGGCCACTCTCGCCGACGCCCCCTTGCAGCAGCTGTCGCAACGCGAGATCAATTCGGAAGTGGTCCACGGGATGGAGAGAAACGCGCAGCGATCACTGGATCTGATCCGTCGCGTCCTACCACCGTTCCTGCGTCCCTTCGGACGCCGCTTCGCAGGCGTGCCGGGCTCGGGAATCTACCGCGACTTCGAGACCCGCAAGATCTCCTACCGGATTCACCACTTCACCACCGAAGAAGCCGACTAGGCCCGCAAACTTCGCGTCACGACGGCGTCCCACATTCGATCCGTGAGCAGACGTCTCGCCAGCACCGTGGCGTGGCCCGACGCCCCTACGATGTAGCGGGGCTTGGGATCTCGCGCGTCGATCACCCGGGTCACCGCGCGGGCGACGGCGTCCGCATCGATCGTGACCAAGTGATTCTCGGACAGCGCTCGCGTGGCTTCGTCATAACTGCGCTTGAAGTCGCGGTAGGGATCGTCCCCGTCGGCGGATGCCGTCGCGGTGAGCTGGGCCGTGGAGAACCCGGTCCGCACACCCGTGGGTTCGATGAGCACGACGCGCACCCCGAAGGGCCTGACCTCGGCACCGAGCGCCAGCGACAACGCCTCGACGCTGTACTTGCTCATGTGATACGCACCGGCGCCCGGCGTGGTGAATCGTCCCCCCGTGCTGCCGATGTTGACGATCGTGCCCGATCCGCGCTCTCTCATCAGCGGTAGGACCTGTTGGGCAAGGCCGAGCATGGCGAAGACGTTGACCTCGAAGACACTCCGGACGTCACTCAACGCAGCCTGTTCCAGCGGGCTGGCGAGACCCACTCCGGCCGAGTTGACGACGACGTCCACCCGCCCGTGCTCAGCAGCGATCTCATCGACCAGACGGGTGACGGCGGGCTCGTCGGTGACATCCAGCCGACGGGTTCGAAGACCAAGGGCAGCAAGTCGTTCGAGCGCATCGGCGTTGCGGCCGACGGCGTACACCAGGTATCGGCGGTCCTGGAGACGTCGAGCCGTGGCCTCTCCGATACCGCTAGTGGCGCCGGTGACGACGGCGACCGGCGTGGCGCCCATCTAGAGTCCCCGCGCGCTCAGCCAGGCATCGATCCGCTGGGCGACGACGGCCCATCCCCGTTCCAGCATCACGTTGTGCCCCAGATGGGGGAAGAACTCCGCTTCGGTGCCGTACGCACGTGCCGTCGCCAGCACCTCCCTGCGCGACGTCGCCCCGTCGTGACCGGCGCCGAGTACCAGCAGCGGCGCCGATACGCGCCGAGGGTGAGTCAGGGTGGGTAGTAGACACTCGAACCCGGCCCGCGCGCTAGCTTCCTGGAGTCGCCGCGCGGAATCATCGACGATGGATGCCGGCGTGTCCGGCGCAAAGAATCGCTCGCGCGCCAGCTCGGGCGTGCTGACGTAGGGTAGAGACCTACCCGTCAGCGAGATCTTGGTGAAATGCCAAGGGTGCCTTCTGATCCAACGCACGGCTGATCCCAGCGATCCCTGCGGGGGAACCGAGCCCAGCAGCACGCCGGCCGGGGCGTCATGGGTTTCCAGGTACTTCTGCACGATCAGGCCGCCGAGCGAGTGACCGATGACGACCGGTGGCCTCGGCAACTCGTCGGCCACCGCAACGACGTCCTCGACGAAGTCGCCGATGGAGCACGCGCGCAGCGGTTTGGAGGTGGGACTACCCCCGTGGCCTCGCAAGCTCAGCGCCACGGCACGATATCCCCGGTCCGAGAAGAAGGCGAGAAAGTGTTCGTCCCAGCACCACGCGGCATGCCACGCTCCGTGAACGAACAACAGCGGCACCGGATGCGACTCGCTGACGGAACCCTTGTCGATCACCTCGAGCATGTCACGCCAACGCGTAGTCGCTCAACGGAAACCGCTTCTGCTCCCTGACCGCTTGACGAGCCGACGTCGGCCGGAACAGTGGGGCGTCTCCGCTGCGGTTGAACCAGTACGACCGAGACCCCGCGCAGTCCCCCAGCCGAAAGACGGAGTCGTCGAGCAGTCGCGTCATCCGAGCGAGGAAGCGGGCGTTGGCCTCCTCGGTGATCTCGAAGGTGCGCGCCTCGCGCCGGTGCAACTCGCCGAAGAGCCGTTCGATGTGCCGCATCTGGTACTCCACGGTGTTGAACCACGACAGACCGACCCACGCGTAGGGGCTGGCGGACGTCAGGAAGTTCGGGAATCCCGGCACCGACATCCCTTCATAAGCCTGGAACCCGTTGTCCCGCCACCACTTGCCCAGATCTCGACCGTCACGCCCGATCACTTCGATCGCCGGTAGGTTGGCTTCCCAAACGTCGAACCCGGTGGCGAGGACCAGGGTGTCGATCACCCGCTTCTGCCCGTCGCTGGTGACGACACCATCGCGCTCGATCCGGTCGATGGCGGTGGTCTCGAGATGTACGTGTGGCCAGCTGAAGGCGCGGTAGTACGAATTCGAGAGGGTGGGCCGCTTGCATCCGTAGTCGTAGTCAGGCGTGAGCTTGCGGCGGAGCTCCCTGTCGCGAATCCAAAGGAGTTGATTGAACTTGGCCAGCTTGGCCGCCGACCAGTTGACGACCCTGAAGTAACGGAACTTCCACATCGCGACCAGCATCACGAGGTCCATGCCGTTGTCGGTGAACCACCGCACGATCCGCTGGGCGAGCGGAACCTTCGCGAACAGTCGTCGGATGACCATCGGAAAGCCGAAGTCGACCTTCGGTAGCACCCACGTCGGCGTGCGTTGGTACACGGTGAGCTCGCGGGCATCCTTGGCGAGCTCCGGGATGAGCTGCACACCCGTGGATCCGGTTCCGATGATCGCGGCCCTGCGCCCGCGCACGGAATAATCGTCATCCCACTGCGCGGCGTGCAGGACGCGACCCTCGAACGTGTCGATGCCTGCGATGTCGGGCGTTCGCGGCTGACACAGGAATCCGGTTGCGGCAACCAGGAATTGCGCGGAGAGGACCTCCCCACCGGCGATGTTGACCCGCCACGTCTGGGTATCGTCGTCCCATCGGGCGCCTTCGACGCAGGTATTGAACCGCATGAGGTCTCGCAGCCCGTACTTCTCGGCGACGTGCTCGGCGTAGCGCTTCAGTTCGTGGCCAGGCGCAAACAGTCGAGACCAGTAGGGGTTCGGTTCGAAGCGGTAGGAATACGTGGTCGACGGGACGTCGACCGTCAGTCCGGGATAACGGTTGACGTGCCATGTTCCCCCGAGGTCATCCTCGCGGTCCAGAATGACCACGTTTTCCAGGCCGAGCTCGACGAGCTGGATCGCGACACCCATGCCCCCGAAGCCCGCCCCGATGATGATGGCGTCGAACTGCTCCACGCTCACCACCTCTCACGCGTCGGGCGGGGCGGTCTACTTGCCGTTGGTGTCACCAGACTTCTTGGTCTCCCCGGACTTGTTGGCGTCGCCCGGCTTGTCTGCGTCAGCAGACCCGTTGGTACCGCCGGTCTTTGCGCCCTTGAACTCATGGCCGTCACGGGACTTGTCGACATCGCCCGGTGTGCCGGCGTCCGGCTTCTTGGCGTCGTCCGGTGTGTTGACGTCGTCCGGCTTGTCGGGCTTGACGAGCTTGGGCGGGTCGCCCTTGCCCGTACCGAGCGCCCTGGCGACGGCGTCGTCGAGCCGGTCCTTGAAGGAACGCGTCGTATCGGTGGCGTCAGGTGACTGTGACGTCTGACCGGTGTCCTCACTCGCATCGGCCGTCGACGCGGTGTCGATCGACCCGATCGCATCGGGGTCGGCATCGAGCTGGACATGTTTACCGCGCTGCTGTTGTTGCGAGGCTTGAGACGTATCGTCCACCGGCGCTTGGACTTCGGCCTTGGCTGCGACCAGCTGAGCCGTCTGCTGCTGCCCCACCGATTCGGGAGTGGACGGGGTGGCTGGGGTGCCGGGCGCCCCCTGCGAATTCTGCCAGGCATGGTTGTCCAACCACGCCTTGAGCAGTTGGTTGCCCGGATCGGCTGCCGACAGGGCGCCGACGATGCCTTCGGGCGTGATCGCCGTCGGCCATTGGCACGTGGGGCAATAGGACATGCCCGGCGTGAACGGGTCGAAGCTCACCACGAGGGCCGCGAACATGTTCGTCAGTGCCCTGCCGATCTCCTGTCCGGTGGGGAGTCTGACCGGATTCTGGGCGGGGTCGGCTTGCAGGTGCGCGACGAAGGCACTCCACGCGTCGCTGGTGAGGGTGGTCAGATTGACGGTCTGGCCCGCCCAAGGCATCAGATAGCTGCCGTTCGGGCCATCCGTCGTACCCGGCAGGTCGTAGCCGGGACCGAACGGATCAGTCGGCACGTAACCACCGAAGCTTTGCTGCCCTGGCGCGGTCGGGTCGAACGTGTACCCGGTGTAGAGCGCGCTGAGTGGAACCGTGAAGAAGTTGTTGATGATGGGCAACGGCGTCACGCCGAGCAACGCATTGATCGCACCCTGGGTGTCCCACGGCACGAAGGGTGGGCAGAGCGTCGTGCCGCACGTCGCGTTCACCGGCAGCTCGGCGGTGGCGATCGCCGACAGGATCTGACCGACGGGTTGGGACAACCACGGATTCGGAAGCAGGATACTGGCGGCGCCCGTGTACTTCGGCGGATCGCCGGGGTCGGTGCCCCAGACGTTGGTGGCGTTGGAGACCCACCAGCTGCCGGTGAAGAGGAAGGCCGCCGCCTCGTAGTTCAGACCGTCGACCTCGTACTGAGGAACGTTGAACGCGTCGATGAGGAGATTGATCGGGATGTTCAGCGGACTCGACGCGGCCGCGAGAGCCACGCTGGCGGACCTGGTGTCGTGACTCGGCGGCGACGGCACCGCGACCTCGTGGCCTGCATTGACCGAGGACGCAGCCGTCACGCTCGCCACTGCCACGATGGCGGCGCTGACCGTGATGAACGGGCTCGCCGATCGCCCGGTCGCGTGACCAGATGGTCGCCGCGCGATGGGCGGCTCGTCGTGCCGCCCGCTCTCTCTTCCCGAACGCCTGGCGTCGTTCTTCCGGTGGCGTCCCCCCCGGCCCCTAGCCCCCATAGCCAACCCTCTCGCAGTCGTGATGCGGATCCGGCTCGCTCAACATATCAGGAGAAAACGACGTGGGCGTGCGATTATGGCGAATACCGAAAACCTGTCTTCTTCCTGTTCAATGGCTTGACTGTCGATGAAGGCAAACTTTCTCGTGGGCGAAAGCAAACTTCTGGAAGCCAGCGCGGTCACCCGCGAGACCAGGGCTGGTTGCCGAAGCGGTCCAGGTGCGTCACCTCGACGACCGGGCGTCGCGTCGTCGGGCCGTAGCGGCCTCGCGGCCAGCCGAGAGGCACTACGGCGCACGGCGTTACCGAGTGGGGCAGCCCAAGGATGCGCCGCGCCGAGGACTTGCTCCACAACGGCAGCGTGATGAGTGACGCACCGAGTCCCATCGCCCGCGCGGCCAACAGCAGGTTCTGCACGCTCGGATAGATCGATCCCCAATAGCCCGACAGTGATGCGTGCGGCATCACACCGAACGGCACGCCGCCTTCCCGGAGCGGCAGTCGCAGACAGGCCACCACCAGGACCGGTATCTCGGCGAAGTGATCGACCTGCCACTGCACCGCCCTGGCGGTCTTCGCCATCGACTCGTCGCGCTTCACCAGGCGACGAAGTACCGTGGCGTAGTACACCTTCCACGCCTGTCGGTAACGCCGCGCCAGCTTCTCCTTCACGCGGCGGTCCCTCACCACGACGAACTCCCAGTTCTGACCGTTGGCACCGGTCGGGGCCCGCAGGGCGAGCTCGATGCACTTCAGCACCACGGCATCGTCGACGGGGTCGGGAAGGACGCGTCGGATCGCTCGTTGGGTCAGCATGGCTTCCCCGAGCGACATGTCAAGGCGGGCAAGGACTTCGGCTAAATCCACCCCGTCGCCGGACGAGTCCGGAGCGATCGGGGTGGACGAGGGCACGTCGGTCATGGGTGCGTTCCGTCCGTGGAGTGCTCGGTGATCCACCCGGTGGTGAACCGCAGAATCTGGGCGATCCCGTCGACCAGCTGATCGACGAGGATTCCCTCCACCCTTCCGCCGATCAGCGGCAAACTGAACCGGACGCTACCGGCAAACCTTAGCCGGGATCCGCCGCCCTGGACAGATAGCAAAGCCTGGCCGTTACCGGACAGCGGTGCACCCTTTGCCGCCACCACGATGTCCCCGGAAACCTCGCGCTCCCCGACCGGGGTCCAGGCCTCTCGTCGGTGGATGCCGAGATCACCGGGATAGATCTTGGCCAACGGACCTGGCAACGCCTCGTGCCGAAGGTCCTGGGTGGTGGCCACGGTGACCACGCCGTCCGGACCGAGGAGAAACGAGTCGAGCGAGATACTGGCGTCGAACGCCGCGATGCGGGCCACCCAGTAGTCCCTGCTGGTGAAGGCGCCGTAAACCTGTTCGACGGTGACTGGCGCTTCGAACGACGCTTCGATTGACCGCGGCATAGCACGCGACGTTAGCGCGCCCTTCGGGTCCCCGACAGGCCGAACGCCTTCGATTCACGCGGGGTCAGTGGACTCCGCCCCATTCTTTGCGGTGTCCTCATCGACCAGCCGATCGAGGAGGTGGCGCGCGAATGCTCTCGCCTCATCCAGTTGCCACGTTTGCACGTTGGTAGTCGGAATACGAATGCCGAGATATCGCTGGCGGTATTTCCCGGAGCCCAGGTAGCTCGTCAGCGCCAGCATCGAACGGAGTTGGCCGCCCGGGTAGGTGAAGTGGATTTCACCAAGGAAGCGGCCACCCCGCTCGCTACTGAGTTCCCGCACGGCCGTCATGTTCTCGCGCCAATATCGACGGCACACGACAAAAACAGCAAAGAATTTGCCAGATAGCGCCGCTGTTGCCTCCTCGGAAGTAAGGAACGAGCGCATGGGCATGCTGGTATCCCGCCACCACGTCGGCGATCCGATACAGACCAAGTCGTAGTCACCAGTGCGCACCTCCGCCGGTATTTGGATCTCCCCGCAAAGTCGACGACGCTGCGCTGGAAGCACCGAGAACATGTCCCGCCAGACGTGGCGCATGGGAAAACGCGTGAACCGCTCGGCGAATCGCCCGTCCGTGAACTCGATGGGGGCCTTGTGAACCTCACAGCCACGCTCACGAAACGCCTCTTCAGCCGCCTCGAGCACCTTGAGCGACTGTCCGGTATAGGTGTAGTACACCAGCAGAATTCGTGGCGCTCGGCGGTCGCTGACCTGATCGTCCGGAACATCTGTCACGTCGACACCTCCATTGCGGTACGTCGCTGTTCGCAGCTCACTGCTGCTCTGCTGCGACGATACGTCGGCACCGAACTGCGCTCGTCGTGGGCAAGCGCCTGGTCGTGCTGGGCCGGACGGCCAGGTATCGCACCGCAGCAACTGTCCTGACCACCGGAAATCGGCAAGGTCTCAAGCCGACCTGGCACCGGTCCGTCCTGCCGAACCCGAGGAATCGACGGCAGCGCAGAGCGGACGCCACCACGTTTCGCGGTGCCACCCTGAGATTAAGACAGGTTAGCTGAATGGCCGCCGAAAACAAACTATTGGGATGTTGCTGGATGTTTATGACAATGGCTATTTCGTGTGTAGGTTCTCCGTTTAACGCGGTCCTGAAGAATGGATCCGGGAAACAAAGGTAGACACAAATGGCTAATACGGCTGATCGCACCCACTCGCATCGCAACTCTTTCGCTCGAGCCGTCGGAACCGCAGGAACATTTGCCTCAATTGCGATTGCTGCGACTCTGGCGGGGGTCACCGCTGCCCCGTCGGCCACCGCCGCAACGGCGCTCTTCGTCGGCGGCGTCGCCGAGCCGATGGTCTTCGAACCGATCATGAGCATGGCTCTCGGCGGCAAGTTCAACGGCAACGACACCGTCTCCAACACCCCGTGGCAGCGTCAGAGCGTGTACTGGCCTGCACAGGTGTTCATGCCCCTCGGCGATTCGGTGTCCCAGGGCACGAGCAATCTGATCGCCGACATCGCCGCGGCGCAGAAGGCCGGCAACGGGCCGGTGACCGTGGTGGGTGCCTCGGCGGGCTCGCTGGTCCTTGACGAAACCCTGCGCTACTACCAGGAACACCCGGACCAGGCGCCCGATCCGAAGACCGTCAACTTCGTGGTCATCGCCGACGGAAGTCGCCAGGACGCGTTCCGCGTCGACGCGCTGTTCAACTCCTTGATGGGCTACACCTACCGGTCGCCTGCGCAAACGAAGTACAACGTCTCGGTGGTCACCTACAAGTACGACGGCTTCGCCGACTTCCCGGACCGGCCGCTGAATCTGCTCGCGGATCTGAACGCCGTGGCGGGCATGCTCGTTCTGCACAACTCCACCTGGTTCGCCGACATCTCCAACATGACTCCCACGAGTGTGGTCACCGATCCCGACACCAAGGGCACCACCACCAAATACCTCCTTACGCCGCAGCAGCTTCCACTGGTGACGCTGATGCCGTTCCTGGCGCCGATCCAGGATCAGTTGAAGCAGATGATCGATGCCGGGTACAGCCGTAACGACGCCGTCGCGACGCCTGCCCCGCTTGCGCCGACCCCGTCGATCCAGAGCACCGCGGTCGCCGCGCGGTCGGTTGCGACGGCACAGGTAGACGTGCCCGCGACACCTGACACCTCGCAGGCAGGTGTCGAGGAAGCCCCGATTCAAACCGACCAAACGTCCGCCGACGTGCCGAAGGCGGTTCGGCAGGCCGTCGCCAAGACGAGCGACACCCTCCCCGCGCAGGCGTCGGAGTCGACCACCGCCGACACCGCATCCGCTGTCTCCGCTCCTAGCGAGCCACAGACGCCCGCAGCCAAGCCCGTCAGCGATGCCCCCAGCACCACGGCGACACACACGGACACCCCGTCGACCAAGAACGCCGACACGGACTCGGATGCGCCCGCAGTGAGCACCCGAGCCCTGAAGCCTGCCCACGACAAGGGCCGGAAGACCGCCGACTCCGCGGCCGCGACGAACGACCCGACCACGGCCACCAAACGCGCCGCTGCCACCGATGCCGACGGCCCCAAACGGGCCGCCGCGACGGAGTCCACGCGCGAGAACCGGCACCGCACCGCCAAGTCCGGGAACGACGGCCAGGCCGGCGCTGGCGAGTCGGATTCGGAGAAGTCCAAGCAGGAGAAGTAGTTCGGCCCTGGGGACGCCGTGGCGGATTAGTCTCTACAGGGGTGACGACCAAGGTTTCCGTGGACCTCAGCGGTGCGGCACAGACGATGCTGACCACGCTGTATCTCAAGGCGTTGGACGCCGACTTCCGTAAACCGGTACTCGGAGACACGTTCGCCAAGGACGCGGTCGATCGCCTCGACTACGACTGGAGCCAGGTCGGCATCACCCACCGGTGGGCACCCTTGATCACGGTCCGATCCGCCCAATTCGACGTCTGGGCCGCTCAATTCCTGGCCGTTCACCCGCGTGCCACGGTGATACATCTCGGGTGCGGCTTGGACAGCAGGGTGTTTCGCTTGGATCCCGGACCCGAGGTGCAGTGGTACGACGTCGACTACCCCGCCGTCATCGCGTTGCGCGAGAACGTCTATCCCTCACGCTCCCACTACCATCTCATCTCCACCTCGGCCACCGACCCGTCGTGGCTCGATCAGATCCCGGCGGATCGCCCGACGCTGCTACTCGCCGAGGGGATCAGCATGTATCTCACCCGGCACGACGGCGTGGCACTGCTGCAGCGCGTCGTCGACCGCTTTCCCTCCGGCGAGCTGCAGATCGACTTCTACAACTGGTTCGGCATCAGAACGCAGCGGATGCAGACGTTGATGCGCCGATCGGGCTCGACGCTCTACTGGGCGGTCAACACTCCCCAGGATGTACTGAGCAGGGTGCGGGGAGTTCGGTTGTTGTCCGCCACGACACTCTTCGACGCGCACACGTTCACGCGGGCATCGCGAACCTTTCACGTGGCCAACCGCATCCTTCGGCTGGTACCACCGGTGCGCAACACACTGCAATACCACCGCTACGCGTTCGGGCGTGCCGGGTCGTAGGTCTCACTTCTGCGGCTGGAGCGCGGCTGCACGCAGAATCGACAGCACCAGGTCGACCGACCGCTGCGGCTCCGGCGCGTACGTGTGGTGCTCCACGGCCACGTGGCCCCCGAAGATCCCGACCGAGTACATGTCCACCACCGTCGAGGCCCGGAATATCGTTGTGCGCCAGTCCTTCACATTCAGCCCCGGCGGCGTGCGCAACGTCGGTGTGCGTCCGAGGTTGGTCGATGACACGACGTCGGGCAACCCGCGCGGACCGTCGTCGTACTGCGGTTTGAAATGCAGCATCGATGTCTGCACGACTCCGTCGGACAGGTCGGTCGCAAGACTGGCGGCGATGTCGCGGGCGAGGTCGACGAGTTGGCTCTTGGAATTGATGTGCGCGAGGTACGTGGCCATTCCCAACGGGTCGGTGGCCTCCATTGCCCCCACCGCGGGATCGAGAAGCGTGCGCAGATCGATCACGTAGACATAGGGAATCGGGATGTCCGGTGTCCCGCGCAGCTGCCACTCGGCCAGCAGGATTGCCGCGGAGGTCAGCGGATTGAGGAAGAGCCGGTTGGCTCTGCCGAACTCCACCAGGGCGTCCGTCTCGTCCTTGGTCAGCCGACCTCGCGCGGTCGGCGCGGGCACCGGCCGCGTGGGGGTGCCGTGGACTGCGGCGGCCCGGGGCGGGCCGAGTTCGTAGGCAAACATCGCAGGCATGAACCGTTCGAGACCGGAGCGGGGGTTCTTCGCGATGTGCCGCTGGTCGAGGAGATCCTCGAGCGACACCGGTGACGGCGCGGCACTCACTGCGCCCGCGCCACCTGTGCTCACCACGTCGGTGTATCGGGAGAACAAATCGAACAGCAGCGCCGCCTGGTGGTGGCCGTCGGCGAG
>JAOPUT010000082.1 GCA_025963385.1 Mycobacterium sp. | reverse complement strand
TTCCGGAGCGTATACCGAAGCGGTCCAACCCAACTCGCGTTCGGCCGCCCCCGCGTCACCGACGAGGGACACGACCTCGGACGGTCGCAGGTAGCGCTCGTCGTGTCGGACGAAGGCGTGCCAGTCCAGTCCCGCGTAGTCGAATGCGGTCTCGACGAGTTCGCGTACCGTGCACGCGCGACCCGTCGCGAGCACGTAGTCGGCGGGATCGTCGGCCTGCAGCATCCGCCACATGCCCTCGACGTATTCGGGGGCGTAACCCCAGTCGCGGATGGCGTCCAGGTTGCCGAGATAGAGCTCGGACTGGACACCCGCCTTGATCCTGGCGACCGCCCTCGTGATCTTCCTGGTGACGAATGTCTCTCCGCGGCGCGGAGATTCGTGGTTGAAGAGGATGCCGTTCACGGCGAACATGCCGTAGGCCTCGCGATAGTTCCTGGTGGCCCAGTAGGAGTACACCTTCGCCGCGCCGTAGGGCGACCGCGGATGGAAGGGGGTGTCCTCGCGCTGCGGTGGCGGCGACGCGCCGAACATCTCCGACGACGAAGCCTGGTAGTAGCGGCACTTCACCCCGGCGAGCCGAACCGCCTCGAGCAGTCGGATCGAGCCCACCCCGGTGACGTGGGCCGTGTGCACGGGTTCGTCGAAGCTGACCCGGACGTGTGACTGCGCCGCGAGGTTGTACACCTCGTCGGGATCGATCGCTGCCAGCAGCGTCACCAACCGTGACCCGTCGGACAGATCTCCGTGGTGCAGGAACAGTCTCGTGCCCGCGTCGTGGGGATCGGAGTAGAGGTGGTCGAGTCGAGACGTGTTGAACGTCGACGCCCGACGGATCAGCCCGTGCACCTCGTAGCCCTTGGCCAACAGCAACTCGGCGAGATACGAACCGTCCTGGCCGGTGATGCCCGTGATCAGAGCGCGTTTCGCCGACGTCATCTGCCCGGTGCTACCTCGATCCGGTGCAGATCGTCCCCGAGTTCGATCCGGCCGTCGAAGGCCGTGGCGGCCCGTGCGCGCCAGTCGTCCTCCTGTCCCGGTGCCAACGGCGGCACGTAATGGGTGAGCACCAGGGTGCCGACACCGGCGCGGGCCGCGGTGGCGGCCGCCTCCTCGACCGACGAGTGGTAGTCCAGGATGTCCCTGATCCGCTGCGGCGGCAGTGCTTCCACCAGATCCCGACGGATCACCGTGTGCACCAGGGCGTCCGCTCCGGCGGCCAGACCATCGAGACCGTCGCACGGTACCGAGTCGCCTGCCAATACCACTGAGGCGCCGTCGAATTCGATGCGGAAGCCGATCGTCGGCTCGACGGGTCGGTGATCGGTGGCCGCGACGGTGATGCGCACGCCGTCCCGGCCCCACACGACGCCGCCGCCGACCTCCTCGACCTCGACGACCGGAGGCTCGGTGATGTCGGCGTGGTGGGCGATCCGGTAGCCGATGTCGGGGGCAAGCGCGGCCAGGGTCGCCTCGACGACCGCGGCCGTCCCCGGCGGCCCGATCACCGGCAGGGGAGTGCGGGTGAACGTCGTGACCCACCTGGTCGTGATGACGTCGGAGAGGTCGGTGATGTGGTCACTGTGCAGATGGGTCAGCAGCAGCGCGCTGATGTCGGCCGCGCCGACGCCCACGGCGGCTGCGCGCATCAACACCCCGCGGCCTGCGTCGACCAGGAACGTCTGGTGTCCGGCGCGGATCAGGGTCGACGGGCCCGCCCGGTTCGGATCCACCATGGGACTGCCCGTGCCCAGGAGCGTGACCTCGATCATGCCCAGACGTTAGCGCCCTATTCGCGACCTGCCGAGACCCACGCCAGGTCGGCGAAGCGGTTTCCCGTCACCGCGTCGGCGGCCGCGTCCAGTCGTGCGAGCTGATCGTCGCTCAGTGCGACGTCCAATGAATCGAAGTTCTCCTCCACGCGGGCGGCGCGCCGGGTGCCAGGAATCGGCACGGCCGCCACCCCCAGCTCGTCCGCGCGGTAGCGGAGCCAGGCCAGCGCCACCTGCGCGGCGGTGGCTTCCCGCTCGTCGGCGACGGCGCGGATCACCTCGACGACGGCCAGGTTGTTCTCGAGTGCCTCGTCGGAGAAGCGCGGCAGATTGCGCCGGAAGTCCGACGACTCGGTCAGGTCGGCGACCGAGGTCACCGTGCCCGTCAGGAATCCTCGGCCAAGCGGTGAGTAGGGCACGAAGCCGACACCGAGTTCGGCGGCGGTGGGCACCACCTGACGTTCGACGTCCCGGCTCCAGATGGACCACTCACTCTGCACGGCGGCGATGGGGTGCACGGCAACCGCGGCGCGCAGTTCGTCGGCCGTCACCTCGGACAGGCCGAGGTGACGGACCTTGCCTGCGGTGACGAGTTCGGCCATCGCACCGACCGTCTCCTCGATCGGCACCGAGAGGTCGCGGCGGTGCATGTAATAGAGGTCGACGACGTCGGTCTGAAGACGACCGAGGCTCTCGTCGATGCACTGGTGCACGTACGCGGCGTCGCCGCGGGAGCTCGGCCTGCCTGCCGCGCGATCGGCGGGATTGCCGGTAATGCCGAACTTGGTGGCGAGCGTGACCTCGTCGCGCCGGGCGGCGAGGAGATTCGAGATGAGCTGCTCGTTGGCGCCGCCGCCATAGACGTTCGCGGTGTCGATGAACGTGACGCCGATGTCGAGGGCCCTGTTCAGGGTGGCCAGGGACTCGACGTCGTCGACGTCGCCGTACACCGGGGTCAGAGCCATGGCGCCGAAGCCCACCGCGCTGACGGTGAGGTCGTCGCCGAGTGTCACGGTCTCGGTCATGTGCATCCCCTGTTGGTCGGTCGTGCGGGCCCTTACCGGTCAGCAACCGACGTCGACGGCGATGTGTTCCGCGTGGGGGCTTTTCCCAGACTCCGATCAGACTTAGCCTTGTGTGATCCACGTCACCAAGGAGGCGCCAATGCGTATCGCAGACGTGTTGAGGAACAAGGGTGCAGGCGTGCTGACGGTCTCGCCGGAAACCCTGGTCAGCGACCTGATCAGCGGCCTGGTCACCCGCAACGTCGGCGCCATGGTCGTCGTCGGCCAGGACGGTCTGGTCGGCATCGTCTCCGAGCGTGACGTCGTGCGCATGTTGCACGAGCACGGCGCGGGCGCGCTTACCCGACCCGTTGCCGACATCATGACGAGCCAGGTCATCACGTGTTCACCGGAGGACTCCGTCGACAGCCTCAGCGGGCTGATGACCACGCATCGGGTCCGGCACGTGCCGGTCGTCGAGAACGGTCGGTTGGCGGGCATCGTCAGCATCGGTGACGTCGTGAAGACCCGGATGGAGGCGTTGCAGGCCGAGCGTGAGCAGTTGGAGGCGTACATCACGCAGGGGTGAGAGCATGGACGGCGTGCAAGCGCGACCCGCGACCCGTGCCGACGTCGGCGCGCTGTCGGTAACCCTTGGCCGGGCGTTCTTCGACGATCCCGTGATGAGGTGGATGCTGCCCGACGCCGAGCAACGCAGACGCAAGCTGCACAAGTTGTTCTCGGCGTTGACGCGCCACCATCACCTCGGCCAGGGCGGCGTGGAGGTCGCCCCCGACGGCGCGGGCGGCATCGGTGGCGCGGCGCTGTGGGATCCGCCGGGCAAGTGGCGGCAGACCAGGGCGCAGGAGCTACGGGCCATGCCGGGACTGCTACTGGCCTTCGGCAGGTCCTTCACGCGGGGGATGGTGCTCGAGGAGATGATGAAGAAGGCTCATCCCGAGGAGCCGCACTGGTACCTCGCGATCATCGGCAGTGATCCCGACGTGCGTGGCACGGGCTATGGGCAGGTGCTGATGAGGTCGCGGCTGGACCGCTGCGACGCCGAGCACGCGCCCGCCTACCTGGAGTCCAGCAATCCCGACAACGTGCCGTACTACCAGCGGTTCGGGTTCGAGGTTACCGGCGAGATCGCGCCGCCCGGCGGCCCCAGCCTGATCCCGATGTGGCGCGCGCCCCGCTAGCTCCAGGAGTACTCAACGCGCAAGCGGTTGGCCACGACCTCGAACGTCTCGCGGTCGAGGATCGCGCCTTCGCGGCGGATGCCCTCCTCGGGCACATCGAGCACGCGGTCGAGTCGCACCCAACTTGCGCGTCCCTCGTAATCCCAACTGCCGCTACCGATTCCGACCCAGACGCGGTCGGTCACGTGGCGTTCCTGACTCGAGAGCATCAAACCCAACAGCGTGTTGCGGTCACGGCCAACGACCAGCACGGGCCGGTCCTTGCCGCGGGAGGGGTCCTCCTCGTAGACCACCCATGTCCAGACGATCTCGCCAGGGTCGGCCCTGCCGTCGAGGTCCGGCGCGTAGGCGATCCGGCGGGCGCGGTGCGCGGTCGGGACGCTGTCCTTGGTGACGGGCCGTCCTGCGGAGATCGCCCGCTGCGGGGGCGGGGCCGACGCCCCTGCCAGCACCGACATGCCGACGTCGATGCCCAGTTTGATGCCCTGACCGATGGTGCGGGGCACGTTCTCGGGCTTCTGCAGCTGCCGGATCAGCTTGGGCGCCTCGTTGAACACCACGTGTTCGGCGAGGCGTTGAAAGGTCTTCCACTGCGATGGCATCGCATCGAGCATAAGCACGATTGTGTCGGTGCGACGGTTGGTAGATACCCTGGTAGTGCTCGGAGACATCGGCCGAGTCCAGTCCCAACAGGAGATTCCCATCAGTAGCTTCGCCGACAAGACATTCACTGCGCCGGCGCAGATTCGGAACTTCTGCATCATCGCTCACATCGATCACGGCAAGTCGACGCTGGCAGATCGCATGCTCGGCATCACCGGCGTGGTGGCAGACCGGGACATGCGGGCGCAGTACCTGGACCGGATGGACATCGAGCGCGAGCGCGGCATCACCATCAAGGCGCAGAACGTCCGGCTGCCCTGGGAGGTCGACGGGGAACAGTTCGTCCTGCATCTGATCGACACCCCCGGGCACGTCGACTTCACCTACGAGGTGTCGCGGGCGCTGGAGGCCTGTGAGGGCGCCGTGCTGCTGGTCGACGCCGCCCAGGGCATCGAGGCCCAGACGCTGGCGAACCTCTACCTGGCGCTCGACCGGGACCTGACGATCATCCCGGTGCTCAACAAGATCGACCTGCCCGCCGCCGACCCGGACCGCTACGCAGGCGAGATCGCCCACATCATCGGATGCGAACCCGACGACGTGCTGCGCGTCTCGGGCAAGACCGGCGAGGGCGTCCGCGAATTGCTCGACGAGGTCGTCCGGCTGATCCCCCCTCCCGTGGGGGAGGCCGACGCGCCTGCCCGCGCCATGATCTTCGACTCGGTGTACGACATCTACCGCGGCGTCGTGACCTATGTCCGCGTGGTGGACGGCAAGCTCAAACCGCGCGAGAAGATCAAGATGATGTCCACCGGCACGACGCACGAACTGCTGGAGGTCGGCATCGTCTCGCCGGAGCCGAAGGCGACCGAGGGCCTCGGCGTCGGTGAGGTGGGTTACCTCATCACCGGCGTGAAGGACGTCCGTCAGTCGAAGGTCGGCGACACCGTCACCTCGGCCCGCAACGGCGCGACCCAGGCGCTGACCGGCTACCGCGAACCCAAGCCGATGGTCTACTCGGGGCTCTACCCGGTCGACGGCTCCGACTACCCGAACCTGCGCGACGCGCTGGAGCGGCTGCAGCTCAACGACGCGGCGCTGACGTGGGAACCCGAGACGTCGGTGGCGCTGGGCTTCGGCTTCCGGTGTGGCTTCCTCGGTCTGCTGCACATGGAGATCACCCGTGAGCGCCTCGAGCGCGAGTTCGACCTCGACCTGATCTCCACCGCACCCAACGTGGTGTACCGCGTGGTGAAGGACGACGGTACGGAGATCGTCGTGACGAACCCCTCGGACTGGCCCGACGGCAAGGTCCGCGAAGTCTACGAACCCATCGTCAAGACGACGGTCATTGCGCCCAGCGAGTTCATCGGCACCATCATGGAGCTGTGCCAGTCCCGCCGCGGCGAGCTCGGCGGCATGGACTACCTGTCGCCGGAGCGCGTTGAACTGCGCTACACGATGCCGTTGGGCGAGATCATCTTCGACTTCTTCGACTCGCTGAAGTCGCGCACCCGCGGGTACGCCAGCCTCGACTACGAGGAGGCGGGCGAGCAGGAAGCGGACCTGGTCAAGGTCGACATCCTGCTCCAAGGTGAAGCGGTGGACGCGTTCAGCGCCATCGTGCACAAGGACTCCGCCGCCGCGTACGGCAACAAGATGACGACCAAGCTCAAGGAGCTCATCCCACGCCAGCAGTTCGAGGTGCCGATCCAGGCGGCGATCGGGTCGAGAATCATTGCGCGCGAGAACATCCGGGCGATTCGCAAGGACGTGCTGAGCAAGTGTTACGGCGGTGACATCACCCGTAAGCGCAAGCTGTTGGAGAAGCAGAAGGAGGGCAAGAAGCGAATGAAGACCATCGGTCGGGTCGAAGTTCCGCAGGAGGCCTTCGTCGCCGCGCTGTCGGCCGATGCCGCCAGCGACAAACCGAAGAAGTAGTCGGATGCGGCGGCTGGCAGTGGCGCTGTCGGTCGTCCTGCTGCTGGCCGGCTGTGCACACACGGTCCAGGGTGTCGCACGCCCCGCCGCGGCCGCGCTGAAGATCCTGCCCACCGAGGAGGAGATCTCCGCAGCTGCGGGAAACACGTTGAGCACGTTCGGTTTCCAGCCGTTCGCCGGCGGCTCCGAGATCCTGCCCGACGGCTACCGCAGCGATGCGGACGCAGCCCCCATCGGATGCGTCGCCGTCACCGACACCGCGCCGCACATCGTCTACGAGAAGCTACCCGTCGTCGAGGCCGCCCGCCAGAGCTACTTCAACTGGGACGACGGCGTCGACACCTCGGGCGCCGACGCCGCGGTGGTGCGGCTGTCCACGGCGTCGGCGGCCGCGGACGCCTTCGACGCCTTCGCGCGGCAGTGGACGCAGTGCGCGGGCACCACGGTCGTCAAGCACGTGGGGGGCACGGTCATCGACGCGGAGATCACCGACGTCGCGGTACACGGGCAGTTGCTCTCGGCAACGGTGCGGACCCACCAGCTGCCACGTGCCCCCACCTCGCGGTACGAGCGTGCCCTCGGGGTGCGGGGGAACACCGTCGTCGAGGTCTCGCTCGCCATCACCGCCGCGGGGGAGCGGAAGCCGGACCCGCGCGCCGCAGCGGTGAGGGTCGCCGAATCGATGCTGGACAAGACACAATGAGCTGGGTGAGCTGCGTGGGGCGTCGAGTGTGGGCGTGCGCCGCGGTGGCCCTCACGGTCACCGCGGTGTCCGGCTGCACCGACACCGTGTCCGGCCGTGCCGTTCGCGCTGCGGGCGCCGGGCCCGCCGAGGTCCGGCCGCTGCGGGCGTCGCAACTCGATGACGTGCTGCTGAGCATCGCGCAGCTCAACACGATTGCGGGCGCCACCCGGATGGAGGTCGTCCTCCAAGGTGAGGCAATGTCCGACAACGCCAATGCCGTGTCGGACCCGGACTGCCTCGGCTCGATCTTCGGTGCCGAGAGGTTGGTGTACCACTCGAGCGGCTGGACGGCGGTGCGTGACCAGGTGGCGCGTGAGCCGGAGGACGGCAACGAGCACTGGGTCGAACAGACCGCCGTGCTCTACGCGACCGACAAGCTGGCCAACGACTTCGTCGACGGCTCGACGAAGGCGTGGCGCGACTGCAGCGGGTTCTCGGTGGCGGTCGACGACGGGACGACGAGTTCGATCTGGTTGATCGACGACGTGAAGGTCGACCACGACGTCGTGGTCCAGGTGATCGCGCAGGAGGACTCCGACGGCTGGGAGTGTCAGCACGCCATGTCCTCGGTGGCGAATCTGTCCGTCGAGGCCATCGCCTGCGCGTTCGGCATCAACGACGAGGCGGTGTCCATCGTCAACGAGCTCATCGCCAACGCGGCGAACGTGTAGAGCTCACGCCTTGACGGGTGTGAAGGCGCCGCGGTAGCGCGCGGCGGGGTGGCGATCGGGCAACAGGTCGGTGCCGAACAGTTTGGCGCGGGTGGTGCCGGGGGCGTACTCGCGCTGGGCCAGTCCACGGTCCTGCAGAACCGGTATCACGTGGTCCACGAACTCCACGTAGCTGCCGGGGATGGTGGCATTGACGACGTTGATGCCGTCGACTCCGGCGTCGCGCCACCGCTGCAGCTGGTCGGCGATCGTCTCTGGGGTGCCGACCACGCGGGAGTTACGTCCTTGCAGCAGACCGAGATCGCGCACCGTAGCCTCGCGGCCCGAGACCGATTCCTGGACCCATGCCACGATGCTGCGCACCCCGTCCGTGTGGGTGATGTCGCCCAGCGGGGTGTCGAGGGCATGGCCGCCGAAGTCGACGCCCACGGCGCCGGACAGGTGCGCCACCATGCCGTCGAGATCGATGGACTCGTCGAGTTCGGCCGCCTTGCGCTCGGCCTCGGCTTCGGTGCTGCCGATGACGAAGTGCAGTCCCTGGAAGAACTTGAGGTCATCGGGTTGGCGTCCGGCGGCCACGACGCGGCGCCGCGTGTCGTCGACCAGCGCCCTGGCCTGCTCGGGGCCCGGGGTGATGATGAATTGCGACTCGGCGTTACGGGCCGCGAAATCCCTTCCGGCAGGCGATGATCCGGCTTGGAACAGCACGGGGGTGCGCTGCGGCGAAGGAGCCACCAGGTGTGGGCCTTCGACCTGGTAGCGCTTGCCGACGTGGTTAATCTTGTGGACCTTCGCGAAGTCGCCGTGCAGTCCTCGATCCTTGTCCTGCAGCAGCGCCCCGTCGTCCCACGATCCCTCCCACAGCTTGTAGGCCACGTCGACGTATTCGTCGGCCCAACGGTAGCGCTCGTCGTGTTCCTCGAGCTGCTCGTAGCCGAAGTTGCGGGCGCCGTTGGCGAGTGCGTTGGTGACGATGTTCCACGCGATGCGGCCGCCTGAGGCGTGGTCGAGGGTGGAGATCTTGCGAGCGAAGTTGAAGGGATGCTCCTGAATCACGGAGCTGGTGATCGCGATACCGAGATCGGTTGTGTTGTAGGCGATTGCCGAGGCAATCACGCTCGGGTCGTTGCTCGGGATCTGAAGCCCGGTCTGCACGTACTTCTCGTAGGACCCGCCGAAGTCGCCGTAGAGTCCGATCACGTCGGCGAAGAAGATGAAGTCGAACCGCCCGCGCTCGAGGATCTTGGCCAGCTCCACCCAGTGCTCGAGTGAGTTGAAGTTCGTCTGACCTGCCTCTGGTTGGCGCCACACGCCCTGAAGGATGTGCGAGGTGGTGTTCATGACGAATGCCGAGAAGCGAAGCGGTGATGGCGACATCCGGTCAGCGTGGCGGCGGAGTGCAGCGTGGCACAAGCGTTTCGATCACGGTGCGTCCGATCCACGTGTTGTCCTGTCGCGCAGCCCATTTTGGTGGGGGTATTCATCAGCACGAGTAAGAACGTCGGACATCGGGCGATATCGAATTACGGTCAGCCCCCATGTCAACGGAAGATGGGACGGGCGACGAACGCAAGGTCGTCGACTCACTGCTCGAGCGCCTCGACACCTACGGCCTCGGCCGGCGTCAGTTCGTCAAACTCCTGGC
>JAOPUT010000397.1 GCA_025963385.1 Mycobacterium sp. | reverse complement strand
ACACGAGATCCTGGGGTGCACCGGTGCCCATGTACTTCGACAGTTGGTAGTGCAGGTTGACCGTGCTCCGCTCGCGGTAGGGGTTGGGCTTGGTTCCTGGGAAGCCGAGAGACTTCATGCCCTGCTGCACGGCCGCCATGTTGGAGAAGTCCTGCGGCAGGACCGACAGCCAATTCGGATCGCCGACCGGCGTGTACACCCATTCGGTCTGCGGCTCTTGCCCTTTGGGATACAGCTCGAAGACGGCCACTTCGAAGATGCACTTGTCGGGGTCGTAGCTGGGGTCGGGGCGCGCGCTATAGCACAGCGCGCTGGTGAGGCCCTGGCCGATCTGGAAGTTTGGGAAGAGCTGCCATGCCGTGCCACTCTGGCCGAGGATGTCGGCGGGGATCGTCGGCCAGATGACACCGCGGGCGGCGTCGTCGTTGCGGGCCGAGGTGAGCCAGTGCTCGAGCACCTTGTTGGCGGGCGTCCCCTCCGGCAGCTCGTCGACGAGGCGTTTGGCGGCGTTCACCAGCGTCTGCGTGGTGGTCGCGTTGGTCTCCTCCATGGTGTAGACCTGCATCTCCGCCGTCGAGATGCGCGGGTCACCCGAGCCGAGCCGGATCTTGGACTTGGTCTCGTCCAATCCCTTTGGCGCGTCATAGCCGATGTTGCTGTGCTTGCCCTGCGCCTTGGCCCAGCCCTTGAACTCACCGAACTTGTTGAACTCCGGGTGGGTGGTGAACACGTGGTAGGTCTCGTTGAAGGCCTCGAGTGCGACCTTCCAGTTGCAGTCGAAGTTCAGCCACTTGCGCCACTTGAACCGCATGTTCTCCAGCCCGAAGGGGTCGAGGATCTTCGCGGCCGGAAACAGGTAGTCCGCCAGCGGTTCCGGGTCGGTGTCCATGTTGATGAACAGCCAGCCACCCCAGGTGTCGACGCTGACGTGGGCCAGGTGGGTGTTCTCACGCGTGAGCGCACCCTGCCAGTCGTCCTGCTCACGGATGTGAGTGCACGCGCCCTGGAGGTCGTAGGTCCAGCCGTGAAACCCGCAGACGAACGACTTCCTGGTCCTGCCGCACGCGTTCTTGGCACCCGCTGGCACGTCGACCAGGCGGCGGCCGCGGTGCATGCAGACGTTGTGGTGGGCCATAAACTCGTTGGGCCCGGTTCGCACCACGATGATGGAGTCGTCGAGGATGTCGTAGGTCAGGTAGCTGCCGACGTCGGGAATCTCCTCGACGCGGCCGACCTGCTGCCATACCTTGCGCCACAGCTTGTCTCGCTCGGCCCGCGCATACGCCTCGGAGGTGTAGGCCTCGACGCCGATCGTCGTCGGCGACGAAAGTTCCTCCACCACTTCGGCGACCACGTCGTCCTTGGTGTCGGTCATCAGGTTCTCCTGATCTCTGCGCGGAAGGTTTGGTCCCTCAAGAAGAGAGACGTGTGATCGGGCGCCAGGTGGCTCCACTTGAGGTCGAGGCCGCCGTCGACGAGCAGGGTCTGCCCGGTCACGTAGCTCGACAGGTCTGACAGCAGGAACAGGATCGCGCCGGCCTGCTCCTCGGGTCGCCCGCGCCTGCCCATCGCGATGGCGGCGCGGTCGCGCTCGGGGTCGGGGTCGACGTAGGTCTGCGACGCCGCGGTCTCGGTGACCCCCGGTGCGACGGCATTCACGCGGATGCCGTCGGCGGCGAGCTCGAGCGCCATGGTGCGCGTCATCGCCACGACAGCGGCCTTGGCAGTGCCGTAGGCGATGTGGAACGGCGCGGTGTTCATGCCGCTGATCGAGCTGATCGACACGATCGAACCCGGCTTGCCCTGCGCTCTCAGTTCCGCGGCGACCGCCTGACTGGTGAAGAACGTGGTCTCCAGATTCGCGGTGAACAGGTCGCGCCAGTCCGTGCGCGTCACCCGCGTCGAGGGCATCCAGGTCGACGGCGCCGCCCCGCCTGCCACGTTGACGAGTCCGTACAGATCACCGTCGGTTCTGGACACCTGGTCCATCACCGTGGCGATGCCGTCGTCCGTCGAGGCGTCCGCCGCCACCGGGATGACGGACAGACCGCGGCGCGCGAGCGGAACCACATGTTCGTCGAGGTTCTCCTTGGAACGGCTGACCGCGATCACGGTGGCCCCCACCTCAGCGGCCATGGCCGTGACGGTCGTGCCGATACCGCCGCCCCCGGCGCCGGACACCACGATTACGCGTCCGTCGAGTCTCAGCAGATCCGGCATGACTCGCTTTCCTGTTGCCGCAACCCAATTGTCCGGACAACATATGGTGCTCTACCAGTTGGAGAACACTATTCCGCAGGGCTTATATGTGCGTCAAGGGCAGCCTTTCTGAGACTCCGTCTATTGTCTGGACCATCGATGATTGCTATCGTCCGACCCGTGACCGCTGGATCCGCGACCCGCTACGCAGCCTCATTCACCCCCGTGGTGGCCGAGGGGTGGCGTCTGGAACGCCTCACCTCACCCAGTCGGCTGTTCGGCGCGAACGGTCTGCGCACCGGTCCCGACGGCAGGATCTACATCGCGCAGGTCACCGGAAGTCAGATCAGCGCGCTGGACCTCGCGACAGGCGAATTGACGACGGTGAGCGCCAAGGGCGGCGACATCATCGCCCCCGACGACGTCGCGTTCGATCCGAGCGGCAACCTGTTCGCCACCGAGGTCATGGACGGTCGGGTCAGCGTGCGGGAGGCAGGCGGCACGACGCGAGTGCTGCGCGACGACGTGCCATCCGCGAACGGCATCACGTTCCACGACGGCAGGCTGTTCATCGGCGAGTGTCGTGAGGGCGGCAGGCTGATGGAGTTCGACCTCGCTGGCGGCCCACCGAAGATCCTGCTGGAGAACGTGCCCTCCCCCAACGCCATGGAGGTCGGCCCCGACGGCCTGCTCTACTTTCCGGTGATGGGCGCCAACGAGATTTGGCGCATCGACCCCAACGGCGGCGAGGCCCAAACGGTGGCCAGCGGACTCGGCGTCCCGGACTCGGTCAAGTTCGACGCCGACGGCTTCATCGTGTCGACCCAGGTGGCCAGCGGACAGGTGCTGCGTATCGACCCGCGCACCGGTGCGCAAACCGTGCTGGCGCAACTCACCCCCGGCCTGGACAACTGCGCGATGGTCGACGGTCGGCTGTTCGTCTCCAACTTCACCGGTGAGATCACCGAGGTGCTCGGCGGCGGCGAGACGCGCACCGTGCTGCCCGGTGCGCTCAACTGGCCGCTGGATCTCGAGGTCGGCGTCGACGGCCGCGTGTACGTCGCCGACGGCACCTATTTCTACGCGCTGCAGCCCGACGGCTCACTGCAGACGGTCGGCATGCTCTTCTCTCCCGGTTATCCGGGCTTCCTGCGTGGGCTGGTGCGCTCGGGCCCCGGTGAGTTCGTCGTGACGACCTCGGGCGGTCAGATCGCCCGCTACCGGCCGGACACCCACGAATGTGAGTACCTGGCAGACGGTTTGGATCAGCTGTACGGCGTGGCCCTGGCGGGCAGCGACATCGTCGCCGTCGAGCAAGGCACCGGCCAGGTGGTGTCGGTGGCCCGCACGGGTGGGGTCGAGGTGCTGGCGAAGGGCCTGGACGTCCCTGCCGGCATCGCCGTGACACCGGACGGCACCGTGCTGGTCACCGAGTCCGGCGCGGGCCGCGTGGTCCGCATCACGACGGCGGGCACCGAGACCGTGGTCGACGGACTCCAACGGCCGCAAGGCATCCTGGCCCACGGCGGACAGCTGTTCATCGTGGACGCCGGCGCGAAGGCCGTCATCGCCCACGATCTATCCACCGGCCTGCGCACCACCGTCGCCGACGGACTCGCGATCGGCCCTCCGCCGGGCGTGGAACCCAAGCCGCTCAAGGGCATGCCGCCGTTCTCCGGGCCGCAGGGACCGTTCGCGGGCATCGCGGCGGGTCCCGATGGCACCTTGTACGTCTCCTGCGACGGCGAGGGCAGCGTGCTCGCGTTGCGCAGGAACTGACGTCGCCATGACAGTCACGCCGGCCGACCACCGCTACCTGCAGGTGGCGCGCACGCTCCGCAAGGAGATCGTGGACGGCGTCTACCCCGTGGGATCGCAGCTACCCACCGAACACGAATTGTGCGAACGGTTCTCGGTCAGCCGCTACACCGTCCGGGAGGCCCTGCGAAGGTTGCGGGACGACAACCTGGTCTCCTCCCGGCCGCGCACCGGCACCATGGTGGTGCCGCGGGTGTCGGCGAGCTCCTACGCGCAGGACAACATGACCATCGACGACCTCCTCGCCTTCGCCAGCGGCGCGGGCCTGGAGATCGAGGCCACCCGGATGGTGACCATCGATGCTGAACTCGCCTCTCGCACAGGGCTTCCCGAGGGCCAGGAGTGGCTGGCGGTGCTCGGCTACCGTGAGGCCGAAGGCGCCGAATACACCCACTGCTGGACCGAGTACTACATCAACCGCACCTACGCCGCCGTCGGCAGGCTGCTCCAGCGGCACACCGGACCGATCTTCCCGCTGATCGAGGACCTCTTCGGCGTCAGTGTCGTCGAGGTGTACCAGGAGATCGGCGCCGTGCTCGTCACGCCAGAACTGGCAGAGGGCCTCAAGGTGGCACCCGGCACGCCCGCCGTGGAGGTACACCGGACCTACAAGACCTCCGACGGCGACATCGCCCAGGTCACCATCAACACGCATCCGGCGTCTCGGTTCCGGCACTCGATGACGCTGCGCCGGGTCAAGGGCTGAGCCGTGACGAGGGCACGCCACGACGACGCCTACGCCCGTGGGCTGTGGGTCCGCACCACGCTGGCGGACGCCCTCAGGGAAGCGGCGCATCTCACCCCCGACCGAATCGCATTGGTGGACGGCGACGTTCGACTCGACTGCCGGACACTGCTGGCACGCGCTGAGGAGCTCGCCAACGCCCTCGCCAAGCGGATGCCTCGCGGCGCCGTGGTGTCGTTCATGCTGCCCAACTGGCACGAGGCGGCGATCGTCTATCACGCCGCCACGATCGCAGGCCTGGTCGTGAACCCGATCCTGCCCTCCCTGCGCGACCATGAACTACGGTTCATTCTCGGTGACGCCGACACCCGGATGATCTTCATAGCCGACGTGTTTCGCGGGTACGACTACGGCGCGATGCTGAGCCGCGTCACCGAAGGGATGGACGATCCACCCGAGGTCGCGGTCGTCCGCGGCGAGCCGGGTCCGCACACCGCCTTCGGCGACCTGTTCGGTGGACCTACCGGCGAGACCCCCGCTGATCTGGACCCCGACGCGGTGCGGATGGTCCTCTACACCTCGGGTACCACGGGACGTCCCAAGGGTGTTCTACACAGCCACAATTCGATTCATGCCCTGATCCAACAGATCCGCGACCACTGGATGATCGAGCCGGGTGACACCTTCCTGGTCCCGTCGCCGATCGCGCACATCGGCGGTTCGATCTACGCGTTCGAATGCCCCGTGCTCGCGGGCTCCACCGCCGTGCTGATGGAGCGCTGGGACCCGGATGCGGCGATCGGTCTGATGACGTCCGAGCACTGCACCCACATGGCGGGGGCCACCCCGTTCCTCGAACAACTGCTGACCGCCGCCAACGGTGCAGGCACCACCCTCCCCGACCTCAAGGTGTTCATCTGCGGCGGAGCGGGCGTTCCCCCCTCGCTCATCCGCAGGGCCACCGCGTATTTCGACCGCGCCGCCGTCAGCCGGGTCTACGGATCGACCGAGGTGCCCGTCACGACCGTCGGAGCCCTCGACGACGCCGACCGTGCCGCGGAGACGGACGGCAGGCCCGGCATCGCCGGCATCCGGCTGGTCGACGGTGAGATCCGGGCCAGGGGCCCCCAGATGCTCATCGGCTACCGGCACGCCCAGGACGACGCGGACGTCTTCGACGACAACGGCTTCGTCCGCACGGGTGACCTGGGGCGCTGGGACGGCGACTGCCTGGTGGTCACCGGGCGGGCCAAGGACATCATCATCCGCAACGGCGAGAACATCTCGCCGAAGGAGGTCGAGGACGTGCTGATCGGCCATCCCGACATCGCCGAGGTGGCGATCGTCGGCCTGCCCGACGTGGGCACCGGCGAGCGGGCGTGCGCCGTCGTCGTCGCCGCTCCCGGTAGCAGTCCGGCGGTCTCCGATCTGCGCACCTTCCTCGAGGGGTTGGGCGTGGCGAAGTTCAAGGTGCCCGAACAGGTGGCGATCTGGGACGCGTTGCCGAAGAACGATGCGGGCAAGGTCCTCAAACACGTGATCCGCGAGAGTCTTTCGAAGGCCGGTGAGTGAGATGCAGGTAGCCATCGTCACGGGGGCGAGCAGCGGCATCGGGTTCGGCACCGCGGTCACCCTGGCCAAACAGGGCATGGCGGTACTGGGCACCGGCCGCGACGCCACCCGACTCGCCGAACTCGCTGCGGCGGTGGATGATCCGGACCGGCTCGTCACACTGGCCGTCGATCTGACCGCCGACGACGCCCCCCGCCGCATCGTGGACGCCGCCGTCGACCGCTGGGGCCACGTCGACTTCCTCGTCAACAACGCGGGCGTCGGCAGCCCCAAACCACTGCACGAGACCGACGACGAATCCCTCGACTACTTCCTGGGAGTGATGCTGCGCGCGCCGTTTCGGCTGGCGCGTGACGTGATACCGCACATGGCACCGGGTTCGGCGATCGTCAATGTCACGTCCACGTTCGCCGTCGTCGGCGGCCTGCGTGGCGGCGCGTACTCCGCTGCCAAGGGCGGGCTGACCGCGCTGACCACTCACATCGCGTGTCAGTACGGCGCCCTGGGAATCCGGTGCAATGCCGTGGCGCCGGGTGTCACCCAGACACCGATGGTCGCCCAGCGCCTCGAGGACGAGCGCTTCCGCAAGATCAACACCGAGATGACGCCCCACCAGAGGCTCGGCACCATCGACGACATCGCCAGCACCATCGCGTTCCTCTGCTCACCGGGCGGAAGCTTCATCAACGGGCAGACCATCGTCGTCGACGGCGGCTGGAGCTCGACGAAGTACCTGTCGGACTTCGCGCTGTCGTCGGAATGGGTGGCCCGTTGAACCTGTTCGGCCTCCTCGACCAGACCGCGGCGCGGCACGGTGCACGCGGGGCGGTGTACCTCGGCGAGCACCGCGTGCACACGTGGAGTGAGCTGCGGGACAGGACGTTACGCATCGCGGCGTCGTTGCGCGGGCGAGGTGAGCCCGGTGACCGGATCGCCGTCGCCAGTGAGAATCGTCCCGAGATCGTCGAGCTCATGTTCGCGGTCTGGGCCGCCGAACGCGTCTATGTCCCGATCAACTACAAGCTGCATGCCCTCGAGATGCAGCAGATCCTCGAGGACTCCGGCGCGACGCTGGCGTTCGCGTCCCCGAAGATCGCCGAGTCGTTACGCCAGGTCACCGATGTCGCGATCGAGACCCTGAGCTCGTCGAGCTACCGGAATCGCCTGACCGCAACGCCTTCCGCGCCACCACGCGATACCGACCCCGCGACCTTGGCCTGGCTGTTCTACACCAGCGGCACCACCGGCCGGTCGAAGGGCGCGATGCTGTCGCATCGCAACCTGATGGCGATGACCGTCTCCCACCTGGCGGACTTCGACGACCCCGACGAGCACTGCAGCCTGGTCCACGGCGCACCGATGTCGCACGGCTCGGGGCTGTACGTGCCGCCGTACGTCCTCCGAGGTGCGCGGCAGGTGATCCCCGAGTCGGCGGCCTTCGAACCCGCAGAGTTCCTAGACCTGTGCGAGCACCATCCGGGCTGCAGCGCCTTCCTCGCCCCGACGATGGTGCAGCGGTTGATCGACACGGGCAGGCCCAAGCCGGAGAACCTCCGCACCGTCGTCTACGGCGGCGGCCCGATGTACGTCGACAGCATGAAGAAGGCCCTCGGCGCATTCGGGCCGATCTTCGTCCAGCTCTACGGTCAGGGCGAGGCGCCGATGACCATCACGGGGCTGCGCCGCGCCGACCACGTCGATGCCGACGACGCGACGCTGGGGTCGGTGGGCTACGCGCGCTCCGGTGTCGACGTCGCAGTCGTCGACACCGACGGCGCACCGGTGGCGACCGGAGAGGTCGGTGAGATCGTCTGCCGCGGCGACGTCGTGATGGCGGGCTACTGGAAGAACTCCGAGGCCACCTCGGACACGCTGCGCAACGGCTGGCTCCGCACCGGTGATATGGGCTCCTATGACGACCGCGGCTTCCTCACCCTGCGGGACCGCTCCAAGGACGTCGTCATCAGCGGAGGAAGCAACATCTACCCCCGCGAGGTGGAAGAGGTCCTGATCGAACACCCGGGCGTCGCCGAGGCGTGCGTGGTCGGATCTCCCGACCCCGACTGGGGGGAGGTCGTCGTCGCGTTCATCGTCGGCACCGCGACCGAAACCGACCTCGATGCGCACCTCTTGGATCGGATCGCACGGTTCAAGCGGCCGAAGCGCTACGTATACATCGACGAACTGCCCAAGAACAGCTACGGCAAGGTGCTCAAGCGCGAACTGCGGGAGCGCCTCGCACTGTAAGAATGGCCGGATGCAGATCGAACGCAAGGTGGCGGTCGTGACCGGTGCCGGCTCGGGGATCGGACGGGCGCTGGCCCTCGCGTTGGCCCACGCCGGTGCGTCCGTCGTCGTGGGTGACCTCAATGCCGCAGGCGTCGAGGAGACCGTCGCTGGCATCAGGGCCGCGGGTGGGTCCGCCGCCGGATGCGTCGGCGACGCCGCGTCGGTCGACGGAATCGCGAGTCTGATCGCTGCAGCGCGTGAGTCGTTCGGACCCGTCGACGTGTACGTCGCCAACGCGGGCATCATCGGCCCACCAGGGCTCGGTGACGACGAGAGCGACTGGGACGCCATCATCGACGTCAACCTGCGCGCCCACGTACGGGCGGCGAAGGCGCTCGTCCCCGAGTGGCTGGAGCGCGGGCAAGGTCACTTCGTCGGCGTGGCGTCGGCAGCTGGGTTGCTCACCCAGCTCGGTGCAGCCGGCTACTCCGTCACCAAGCACGCCGCGGTGGGATTCGCCGAGTGGCTATCGATCACCTATGGCGGCAACGGAATCGGCGTGTCCTGCATCTGCCCCATGGGCGTCGACACGCCGCTGCTGAACGGAATCCTCACCTCGACCGATCCGGCCGCCAGGATGGCGGGCGCCGCGGTCGCGAACGCGGGCGAGGTGATCGGGCCGGACCAGGTGGCCGCGCTGACCGTCGAGGCGGTGCGCGACGGCAGGTTCCTAGTGCTGCCGCACCCGGCGGTCCTCGACATGTACCGGCACAAGGGTGCCGACTACGAGCGATGGATCGCCGGGATGCGGCGCTACCAGGGCACGTTGCACTCGTCCTGACGCAGCACCTCTCCTAGGAACGCGTGCTGTAGGAGTGTGCCCCTGTTCCCGCCAGCATGCCTGCGTCGACGATCAGGTACTCCTCGCGGATCGGCGTGCCGTTGAAGTAGGACTCGAGAATCTCGCGAGTGCCTGCGGCGTAACGGGTTTGAGCCGACAACGACGTGCCCGAGATGTGCGGCGTCATGCCGTGATGGGGCATGGTGCGCCACGGGTGGTCGGCCGGAGCGGGCTGTGGATACCAGACGTCACCGGCGTACCCAGCCAACTGACCGCTCTCCAGCGCCCGCACGATCGCATCGCGATCGGCGATCAGCGCCCTCGCCGTGTTGATCAGGTAGGCGCCCCGGCGCATCGTCGCGAGCAGTTCGTCGTCGAACAGGCCCTCGGTCTCCGGGTGCAGCGGCGCGTTGATGGTCACGACGTCGCATGCGGGCGCGAGGTCCTGGGCCGACGGGTGGTAGGTCAGGTTCAGCTCGCGCTCGATCTCGGCGGGCAGCCGATGACGGTCGGTGTAGTGCAGGTGCACGCCGAACGGAGCCAGCCTGCGCAACACCGCGAGACCGATGCGGCCTGCTGCCACGGTGCCGACGTCCATGCCCTCGAGGTCGTAGGACCGCGCGACGCAGTCGGCGATGTTCCACCCTCCCTTGCGGACCCACTCGTTCGACGGTAGGTAGTTGCGGACCAGTCCGAGGATCATCATCACGACGTGCTCGGCAACGCTGATGCTGTTGCAGTACGTCACCTCGGCGACGGTGACGCCGTGATGGATGGCGGCATCGAGATCGACGTGGTCCGAACCGATTCCGGCGGTGAGGGCCAACTTGAGATTGGGCGCATTCTCGATGCGCTCCTTCGTCAGGTAGGCAGGCCAAAACGGCTGCGAGATGACGACCTCGGCGTCCGCCAGGTGGCGGTCGAGTTCGGAGTTCGGCCCTTCCTTGTCGGAGGTGACGACGAGTTCGTGGCCGAGGCCCTCGAGGTACCTGCGCAGACCGAGCTCGCCGGACACGCTGCCCAGCAGTGTTCCCGGGGTGAAGTCGATGGCCGACGGAGACGGCAGCGTCTGACCACCCGGGTAGCCGTCGAGCTTGGGCAGGGTGTCCCGCGCGTACTGGGTGGGGTACCCATCGATCGGGTCGTCATAGAGCACGCACACTACTTTGGCCATTGTCGTTCCTTTGCTCGTCATCGACGGCGATCCGGTTGGGGCGCAACAAGAATCGTGTCCGACCAGGATCAGCCTGGGCAAGGGGGCGCAATGACGGAAGATTCGATGGCTTGATAGGTATCGTCGATGATGGCCCGCTGTGGCCGACGTCGGAGAGGAGTGGCATGCACGGCGAAGTGCTGGTCCGTCAACTCGAATACCTCGTCGCCCTGGCTCGTGAGCGCCACTTCGGCCGTGCCGCCCAACTGTGTCACGTCAGCCAGCCGACGCTGTCCGGCGCGATCGCAAAGCTCGAGTCGAACCTTGGCGTGATGATCGTGTTGCGTGGGCGACGCTTCGAGGGTTTCACCGACGAGGGCGCTCGCGTGGTGCGCTGGGCCCACCGCATCCTCGCCGAGCGCGACGCCTTGCTCGCCGACGTCGACCGCATGCACGGCGGCATCACGGCCACCGTTCGAATCGGCGCGGTGCCCACCGCGATTCCGGCCACCCCACTGATCACCGAACGGTTCAGTGCGCTGAACTCGATGGCGGGGGTTCAGATCGAAGCCCTCTCGTCACGCGAGATCGCCAGGCGGCTAGCCGAATTCGAGCTCGATGCGGGTGTCACCTATCTCGATGACGAGACTCCACCGGGGGTTCGTCGCCTCGAGTTGTACCGGGAGCGGTACCTGCTGGTGCTCGACAAGGCACATCCGATGGCCGACGCGGAGCTGGTGGAATGGGAGGCAGCCGCCCGACTTCCGCTGTGCGTGCTGACCACGGAGATGCGCAACCGCCGCATTCTGGACGCCACGGTGGCCTCGGTGGGAGCCCGGATCCAGCCCGCGATCGAGACCGACAACGTTGGTGCGCTCTTCGCATACGTCGCAACGCGGCGGCTGCCGAGCATCGTCGCGCACACCTGGTTGCATGCCTTCGGCGTCCCGGCGGGCATGTGCGTCCGCCCGCTCCGAGAGATCCGGCCCCGCCCGATCCTGGGACTCATTCTGCCGGACGGGACTTCGCCGTCGCTCATCGCCGACGCCCTTGCCGATTCGCTTCGGGACGCCGACCTGTCGGGCGTGCTGGACAGATCCTTGGAGGCGGCCTCGACCAGAAAGACATCCGGTGACGACCCTCGCTGACGTCGTGCGCGAGTTGTGCGCATCGTCGGCGACCACCGTGTTGATCGACGGACGCTCGGGGTCCGGCAAGTCCACGTTGGCCAAACAGCTCTGCCGGAACTGGACCGACACCGCGCTGGTGCGGATGGACGACGTCTATCCCGGTTGGGACGGCTTGCAGTGGGCTACCGACCACGTGCAGACCTCGCTGCTGCAACCACGCGCCGACGGCGAGGCAGGGCATTGGCGCAGCTGGAGCTGGGTTCGGAACCGGCCAGGCGTCTGGCACGCCATCGAGCCGGGAACGCGACTCGTCGTCGAAGGGGTCGGCGTGCTCACCTCGTCGAGTCGGGCGCTCGCAGACCTGGCGATCTGGGTCGAGGCCGACGACGCCGACCGCAAGCGACGGGCACTGAGCAGGCAGGCCGGCGATGACTACGCATCCCATTGGGATGAGTGGGCAGCGCAGGAAGACGCCTTCCTCCGTACGCATCACCCACGAGACCATGCCGATCTCATCGCCAGGGCTGAGTTCGGCGGCTTCCACCTCACCCGGTGCGCTACATTGAGGCAGCTAGAACGCGGGAGCTCGGAACCACCGGGCTGAGAGGGTGGCTGTGCGGCCACCGACCGCTTGAACCTGACCGGGTAATGCCGGCGTAGGGAGAGTGAGTTCGATGTCAATTGGCGTTCGTCGCTTGAGTCCTTTCCACCACGGCGCTGCCGGCGGCGAGGTGCCGCCGACTCTGGTGGAGCCTGCGCCACGGGTGCTTGGCGTGTTCGACCAGCTGGGCTTGTGGGGCAATCTCGGTGTCAGCCTGCTCGGCTTCACCGGCGCGGCCGTCGTCTTACATCCCTTCGGGCCCGGCACGCCGCAGCTCTCGATGGTGGCGGCCCTTCTGGCGATCGTCATCGGCACCGCGCTTGGCGCGGCCGCCGTCGCGGTGTCGGCGATCCCCGGCGCGCAAACCGGTGCACCGGCGATGGTCCTGCTTCGCGGCCTGCTGGGCAGTCGGGTCTCGTATCTGCCGACCGTGCTCAACATCGCGCAGATGGTCGGTTGGGGCACGTTCGAACTGGTCACGATCGCCACCGCCGCCTCGACCGTATTGCCCGCAGTGCCGCAATGGATCTGGGTGGTGACGGGCGGTGTCATCACGACCCTGCTCTCGCTCTATCCGCTGGGGTCCATCAGGGTGCTGCGCCGCTACGTCACCGTGGCGGTGTTGATCGCGTTGATCTACCTGTTCTTCGAGCTTCTGAGCAATCCGCTGCCCTCCATGACCGCGGGCACCTGGTCGGGGTTCAGCATCGCCGTCGACACCACGGTCGCCGTCGCGGTGTCATGGGTGCCGATGGCCGCCGACTACGCCAGGCACTCCCGGAGTTCGTCGGCGGCGTTCACGGGGGCGTTCGTGGGTTACGGCTTCGCGCAGATCGCTTGCTACGCACTGGGGCTACTGGCGCTGGTCACCGTGGCGGTCGACGAGGACCACATCTTTGCCGCGTTCATCGCCGTCCCCCTCGGCGGACTCGCGTTCGCGGTCCTGGCCATCCGCGAGATGGACCAGTCGTTCGCCAACGTCTACTCCGCAACGGTGTCCACGCAGAACCTGCGACCCCGCTGGGACCGCCGAATCATCGCCGTCACCGTGGGTGTCCTCATCACGTTGCTTGCTCTGGCGGTCGACATCTACGGCTACGCGAGCTTCCTGTCACTCATCGGATCGGTGTTCGTCCCGCTGTTCGCGGTGCTCGCCGTGGACTACTTCTGCTTCTCCGGTCGGCGGGGCTGGGATCTCACGCTGAACTCGCCATCCCGATGGCTGATGCTGTTGCCGTGGGCGCTGGGCTTCGTCACCTACCAGCTGATCTATCCCGGTCAGGTCGGCTGGTGGGCCTCTGCCTGGGGTGAGCTGGCCCAAGCCATCGGTTTCACTG
The DNA here is from genome assembly GCA_025963385.1 of Mycobacterium sp. GTDB lineage: Bacteria > Actinomycetota > Actinomycetes > Mycobacteriales > Mycobacteriaceae > Mycobacterium. Next base: position 22,916 of record JAOPUT010000397.1, on the reverse strand, counting down.
CACAGCCGTGGATGAGCGCATCGATCTTCTCGTTCGCCATCGCCGCGGTCCTGACGCTGGTGGTCGGTGGCGCATCGCGATTGAGGTCGCGCCGGGAACGGGCCGAAGAATCCGTGTGACCTTGCGCTCGTGTGATCGATGTCGCGGCCCTCTGAGTGGTATGAAATCCCTCTTTTGGGGAACCATTGAAGAATGTGTTCCACACCGACCGACGCGCTAGCTGGTCGGTCGCTGTGACCATCAATCCGATTCGCCGGTGGAGGGCACACGCGTTCGGCCGCTCGCCCCTCACGCGTGGCGCCGACCGCGTCGAAGCATGGGCCGTCATTGCGGTGTTCGTGGTGTTGATCGCCGCGGTGTTTCCCGCCTTGGCCGTCGGCCAGTTGGGCTACCAGGCACGGACGCAGGAGATCGCCGCCGACATCGCCTCTCGTCACCCCGTCGAGGCCACCGCGCTCGGCGCGAGCACTGCCGATCCGTCGGTGTCGGAGACCACGCCGACGACGTTCCTGGTGAACGTGCGGTGGTATGAGCAGAACACCGCGCGTGAGGCGGTGACCAAGGTCGACGGACCGGTGAAGGCGGGCGATCAGGTGCCGTTGTGGGTGACCACCAAGGGGATCGTCACCGCGCCACCACCGACAGCCGCCGACGGCATCATGATGAAGATCGGCACCGTCGCCCTGTCCTGGCTCATCTTGGCCGTTCTGGTCGCCGGCGCCTACGGAATCCTGCGAATGAAACTCAACCGCGTGCGCGACCGGCGGTGGGACCGCGGCTGGCGCGACCTCGTCGACAACGGTGGTGGATCCGCCACCTTCCGACCCTGACGCTCGTACCCGTACCGCTCCGCGACGTCAGCCCCCCATCAACTCAGCGACATGGGCGCTGACGGACTCTCGCAGCCCCTGTAGGTCGTACCCGCCTTCCAACACCGACACCAGGCGGCCACCGCAATGCCGCTCGGCGGCCGTCATCAACTCGCGCGTCACCCAGGCGAAGTCGTGGGCGGTCATGCGCAACGAGCCGAGCGGATCGCGTTCGTGGGCATCGAATCCGGCCGAGACGATGATGAGCTCCGGCTCGAATGACGTGAGGGCGGGCAGGATTCGCTGGTCGAAGGCTTCCCGCAATTCGGCGCCGCCATCGCCTGCCGCCAGCGGCGAGTTGAAGACGTTGCCAACGCCGGTCTCGCGGACTTCCCCGGTGCCCGGGAACCATGGCATCTGGTGCGTCGAGGCGTAGACCACGCTGGGATCGGAGTAGAAGATCTCCTGGGTGCCGTTGCCGTGGTGAACATCGAAGTCGACGATCGCGACGCGGCCAAGGCCGTGTTTGAGCTGGGCGTGACGCGCACCGATGCCGATGTTGTTGAATAGGCAAAACCCCATCGCCCGGTCGGTCTCCGCATGGTGTCCTGGAGGTCGGCACGCGACGAAGGCGTTCTGCACCGCACCCGACAGGACCTGGTCGACCGCCTGGATCGTGCCGCCGACGCCCCGCAGCACCACCTCCCACGTGGAGGGCTCCATCATGGTGTCGCCGCCGTCGAGATAGACGAAACCCTCGTCGGGGCGGGCTTCTTCCAGCGCGTCGACGTAGGCTCCAGTGTGGACGTATCGCGTCGCGTCGAGCTCGGCGACCACGGCCTCCTCGCGCACCAGGGCGTCGAATTGCGGCTGACCCAAGGCGAATTGCACGGCGCGGTAGCGATCGGGGCGCTCCGGGTGCCCGGCCGAGGTCTGATGGCGGGCGAAGATCTCGTGGTGGACGAGCAGGGTGGCCAAGGTTGAGCTCCTTTCTCAGTCGCGAGCGGCGTGCCGTGAATACAGTATGCAAGCACATGGCCCGCATTTCTAGCTAGTGATTCACCCGGGCGCGACGGCGCCCAGCGACGCGCGCACCATCCGTTCGGTCGCGACGACCAGCAGGTCGGCCGCCTGCTCGACGCAGCGCCTGCGGTCCGGTTCCACGTCAGTGAGCGTGTGCACGCCGGCGAGTCCGGCGCCGCGGGCCTCGGCGGCGCTCAGCGACGACACTCCCGCCACCGCATAGGTTGGCACCTCGAACGCACCGGCCCGGCGCGAAACCCCCACGGCTGCCTTACCTCTCAACGATTGTTGGTCGAGGGAGCCCTCTCCGGTGATGGCGGCACGGGCACCCGCCAGGTGCTCGTCGAGACCGATCAAATCGATGATGAGATCGATGCCGGGACGCAGGTGCGCTCCGAGCACCGCTAGCGCAGCGAAGCCGATGCCGCCTGCGGCGCCCGCTCCAGGGGCCTCGCGCGCGTCGGTGTGCGTGGCACGGTCCACGACGTCGGCCCACGACCGGAGCGCCCCATCCAACTGCGTAACCTGCTCCGGACTGGCGCCCTTCTGCGGCCCATAGACGTTCGCCGCACCGAAGGGCCCGTACAACGGGTTGTCGACGTCGGCAGCGATGGTGAACGACGCGTCGCCGATCTCGGGCCGGAGTCCCGTGAGGTCCAGGTGCGCGCACGTGCCGATCGCCTGTCCCCCTGGACCGAGTCGCGCGCCCCGATCGTCCAACGCGACGGCGCCCAGCGCGGTCAGGAAGCCTGCCCCGCCATCGGTGCTCGCGCTGCCCCCAACCCCGATGACGACGTCACGACAACCCTGGTCGAGCGCCTGTGCCACCACCGCGCCAAGCCCATGACTCGTCGCGGCCATGGGCGCAGGCACCGCGCCGGGAAGCCTTTGCAGCCCGCAGATTTCGGCCATCTCGATCACGGCGGTGTCACCCTTGCGGGCGTATGCCGTCAGCAGCAACTGGCCCGTCGGACCGATGGCATAGACGGGAACCCGCTCGAAACCCGCGGCAATGACGGTCTCGAGTGTGCCGTCGCCACCATCGGCGACGGGGCATTGCACCGTCCGCAATGTGGGGTCGGCGCGGGCGACTCCCCGCGCCATGGCCGCCGCCGCCTGCCCGGCCGTCAGTGAGCCCTTGAACTTGTCGGGTGCGATGACGACGTGGCCGCCCGTGGGCCGAGTAACGCCCTTGACAACGTGCCCTACGGACGGTTCACTAAATTGCATACTGCATACGATCGCACAATCTTGCCGTGCGGAACAGCTCTGCAGATGAAGTTCCACCGCCGCTGACCACACGAGAAGGGCAGGCCATGGCGAACGCCACCTACACCGTCAACTGTTCGATCCTGCTGACCGACCTCCCCTTGCTCGAGAGGCCGCGAGCCGCCAGGGATGCGGGCTTCGATGCGGTCGAGTTCTGGTGGCCCTTCGCAAGTGCGTCACCATCGGACGCCGACGTCAGCGCGTTCGTCCACGCGATCGAGGACGCCGGCGTACAGCTGACCGGTCTGAACTTTGCCGCCGGTGACATGCCTGCGGGTGATCGCGGAATCCTGTCCAACCCTTCGCTGACGCAGGACTTCCGCGACAGTGTCGGGATCGCCATTGGGATCGCCGAGATCCTGGGCACCCGGTCGTTCAATGCGCTGTACGGCAATCGAGACGCGAACTTCGCGGAGTCGGCACAGGACCACGTCGCCGTCGACAACCTCGCATACGCAGCCCAGGCGGCGGACCGCATCGGCGCCACGGTGCTGCTCGAGCCGGTGAGTGGCGCGCCGCACTATCCGCTCAAGACGGCCGCCGACGTCATCACGGTGATCGACCGGGTGCGCACCCTGTCCGGCGCCACCAACCTGCGACTGCTCGCCGATCTCTACCACCTGGCCGTCAACGGTGACGACACCAGCGCGGCGATCCGCGACTACGGCAGCCGGGTCGGGCACGTGCAGCTCGCCGACGCGCCGGGACGCGGTGAGCCGGGGTCCGGGGAGATTCCATTGGGCAGCCAGCTGCAGGAGCTCTCCGATCGCGGCTACACCGGATACCTCGGCCTGGAGTACAAGGCCACCGGTCCCGATCCGTTCGACTGGATCCCTCGCGTAGAGCGCGGCGCTCGCAGCGTCAACATCGAAACCCTTCGGCAACAACAAGAAACGAGGATCGCGTGAGCACCATCGGATTCATCGGACTGGGCATCATGGGCGGCCCGATGGCACGCCATCTGGTCGCGGCGGGGCACACCGTCGTCGGGTTCGACCGCTCCGAGGAACGGATGCAGGCCCTCGTCGAGGCCGGTGGCGGCAGGGCCGAATCCATCGCGCAGACGGTGAAGAACGCCGACGTCGTGGCCATCATGGTGCCCGACTCCGCTGACGTGCAGGCCGTTCTGCTGCCCGACGACGGCGTCTTCGCCCACGCGCAGCCCGACACCTTGATCATCGACTTCTCCTCGATCCGGCCCGACGTCACCGCGGAGTTGGCCAAGACGGCCGTCGAACGGGGGCTGCGCATCATCGACGCGCCCGTGTCCGGCGGGGAGCCGGGCGCAGTGAACGCCACCCTGTCGATCATGGTGGGGGCCGAGGATGCCGACTTTGCTTCGGCCAAGCCGCTTCTCGACGTGGTTGGCAAGACGATCGCCCACGTCGGCCCCAACGGAGCGGGCCAGACGGTGAAGGCTGCCAACCAGTTGATCGTGGCGGGCAACATCGAACTGCTCGCCGAGGCGATCACGTTCCTCCGCGCCTACGGCGTGGACATCGACGCCGCGGTGAAGGTGCTCGGTGGCGGGTTGGCGGGTTCGGCCGTGCTCGACCAGAAGGCCTCGAAGATGTTGGCGCGCAACTTCGATCCTGGGTTCCGCATCGCACTCCATCACAAGGACATGGGCATCGTCACCTCCGCCGCACGCGAGGCCGGTGTCGTCATCCCACTGGGCGCAGTCGTCGCCCAACTCATGGCGTCGGCGATGGCCAACGGTCACGCGGCGTTGGATCACTCCGGGCTGTTGCTCGGCGTCGAGCAGATGTCCGGCATCGAGAGCGAGACGAAGTAATGACACGGATGCGCACGGTCGACGCCGCGGTCAGAATCCTCGAGATCGAAGGCGCCACCCAAGCCTTCGGACTTCCCGGGGCGGCGATCAACCCGTTCTACTCGGCGATGCGAGCACACGGCGGCATCAAGCACGTCCTGGCGCGCCACGTCGAGGGCGCCAGCCACATGGCGGAGGGCTTCACCCGTGCGGCGGCGGGAAACATCGGTATCTGCATCGGCACATCGGGCCCCGCAGGCACGGACATGATCACCGGGTTGTACTCCGCCTCAGCGGATTCCATTCCGATCCTGGCGATCACGGGGCAGGCGCCCGTGAGCAGATTGCACAAGGAGGACTTCCAGGCCGTCGACATCAGTGCGATCGCTGCCCCCGTGACGAAGATGGCGATGACCGTCCTGGAACCAGGACAGGTTCCCGGCGCGTTCGCCAAGGCCTTCCATCTGATGCGCTCGGGCCGTCCGGGTCCCGTACTCATCGACCTGCCGATCGACGTCCAGCTGGCCGAGATCGACTTCGACCCAGAGGCCTATCAGCCGCTGCCCGTCTACAAGCCGATGGCCACGCGTGGGCAGGCCGACAAGGCACTCGATTTGATGCTGTCGGCCGAGACGCCGCTCATCGTCGCGGGCGGCGGCATCATCAACGCCGACGCCTCGGATCTGCTGGTCGAACTGGCCGAGATCCTCAACGTGCCGGTGGTCCCCACTCTGATGGGCTGGGGCACAATCCCCGACGATCATCGATTGGCTGCGGGCATGGCCGGTCTGCAGACCGCTCACCGCTACGGCAATGCCACCATGCTCGCCTCGGACTTCGTGCTGGGCATCGGCAACCGCTGGGCCAACCGGCACACCGGCGGGCTCGACACCTACCGCAAGGGAAAGCGTTTCGTCCACGTCGACATCGAGCCCACCCAGATCGGCCGGGTCTTCTCGCCCGACCTCGGGATCGTCTCGGACGCCAAGGCCGCCCTCGAGCAGCTGGTGGCCGCGGCGAAGGACCGACGGGTCGCAGGCACCCTGCCAGACTGGAGCACTTGGGCCGACGAGTGCCAGGAACGCAAGCGCACGATGCATCGCAAGACCCACTTCGACGACGTGCCGATCAAGCCACAGCGCGTCTACGAGGAGATGAACCGGGTCTTCGGCCGGGATGCCCGCTACGTCACGGCGATCGGGCTGTCACAGATCGCCGGTGGACAATTCCTTCAGGTGTTCAAGCCGCGCAACTGGATCAACTGCGGCCAAGCCGGCCCGCTGGGGTGGACGGTGCCCGCCGCGCTTGGCGTCGCCACCGCCGACCCCGACGCGACCGTGGTCGGGTTGTCGGGCGACTACGACTTCCAGTTCCTCATCGAGGAACTCGCCGTCGGCGCACAGTTCAACCTGCCCTACGTGCACGTGTTGGTGAACAACTCCTATCTGGGATTGATCCGTCAGGCACAGCGCAACTTCGACATGGACTACTGCGTGTCGCTCGCGTTCGACAACATCAACTCCCAGGAGACCGACAGCGACGTGCCCAAGGGTTACGGCGTCGACCATCTCCGCGTCGCAGAAGGCCTCGGCTGCAAGGCCATTCAGGTCGTCGAGCCGGATGACATCGGCCCTGCGCTGGTGCGGGCACAGCAACTCGCCAAGGAGCACAAGGTCCCTGTCGTCGTCGAGATCTTCCTGGAGAAGGTCACCAACATCGCGATGGGCACCGAACTCGACAACGTGATGGAGTTCAACGACCTCGCCGAATCGCCGGCCGACGCCCCGACGGCCGCTGCCCTGCTGCTGGACTGAGTCATGAGGGCGGCGGCGAGACCGGCGTCGGGTTCGGGAGTCGGATCGGCGACAGCCTCGGCTTCGGCAAGCGCGGTGTATTCGGCGCGGGGCATCCGCTGGCGCGACGACGACGGAGCGGTCGGCTCAAACAGTTCGGGCGACAGCAGTCGGTACCCCGGTCTGGTGACGTGCTCGGCTCCGTCGCGCGGTCCAGATGACAGTGCCATCGGGCAGCTGTCGGTCCCGCCATCCCTGGGGTCCGCCCCAGAAGGTCTTCAGCAGATGGTGACGACTCCTCTGCGAAAGACATTCTAGAAGAATGATTGGGCCGCCCCGCGCATGTGCGCCAGTTGCTAGTTAGTCTGCCTCGACGATGTCGTCGCGGTAACGCTCGAACAGTGCGAGGAAGTCGGCTCGCGCCGCGTCGCTCACGCGGTTCTTCGCTAGCGCTGCATCCGAAGCTCTCATATTCGATTCCCACTCAACGGCAGTGATACCGAGTCCGCTGTGCGATGTCTTCATGTCGCGCCCAATGTAACTGCATGGGCCGCCGCTTAGCGCACACATCTGGTCGATCAAGAGCTGCCGACTGCGAATGACCGAGTCAGTGCTGCGGCCACCGAAGAAGCGAGCAAAAGCGGGGTCGTCATGCAAAACAGCGAAGAGATCGTCGATGACGGCCGCGATCACGTCGTAGCCGCCCATCCGCTGATAGAGGGATGTACCCGATTGGGTCATGAGTGCCTCCCGACAACGAGGAAGACCCTCATGGTAAGGGCAAACGAACCTGCCCAACACCCACCACCGACAGCACGTCGCAATCGGTGAAGAGAATTAGATTGGACCTGGCGAAGCGGTGGATGAATACGCGACTGTGGATAACCGACGCGCTAGAAAACGAAAACGTCGGTGCCACATGCCAAGTCGCACAGAAGTGACCGAGGGGATCACCCGCCCGGTGATCCCCTCGGCCGCTTCCTGGACGGCTGGCGGCCGTCAGTCCGCGACGACGACGGCCTGGGCCGTCGCATTGGCCTCGCTGGGCACAGGCTCCACCGCACGGGAGCGCCCCGGCTGACGCAGGAACAACGCGATACCGGCGGACACCAGGGCGCTGGCCGCGGCGATCCAGTAGGCGCCGGAGTAGCCCCACGCGTCGATCACACTGGCGCCGACACCGATGCCGACCACCGAGCCCATCAGCTTGGAGCTGTACACCAGCCCGTAGTTGCTGGCGTTGTTGTTCTCACCGAAGTAGTCCGGAGTGAGGGAGGCGAACATCGGATAGAAGGCGCCGCCACCGAATCCCACCAAGAACGCGAAGAACAGGAACGCAGCCTCATTGCGGGCCTGGCCCGCGTAGAGCAGACCGACCAGCGCCACCGCCGAGACCAGCAGCACGATGATCAACGTCAGCTTGCGGCCCAGCCGGTCGGAGACCCAACCCGTCGCGCCGCGACCGGTGCCGTTGATGATCGACAGCACGCCTGCCGAGGAGGCCGCGATGAGCGGACCGAAGCCCAACTCCTTGGCGAACGGCACCATGTAGCTGCTGCCGAACAGGGATACGCCCGCACTGATCCCCAAGGACAGCCACATCAGCGGCAGCATGCCGGTCTTGATCGCCTCCATCGGGGTGTACTGCTTCACGGCTGGGGGGTTCTTCTGCAGGCCCTTCGCCCCGGCCTTGCCGCTGGACCACTGCAGCGGGTCCACGTCCGCAGGCCACCAGTTCTTCGGCGGATCCCGGAAGAGCAGACCGCAGATCACGATGACGACCAGCATGTAGGCGCCGACCAGATCCAGGACCCAGACGTAGGTGCTGGGGTGCAGGGCATAGCTGAAGATGAAGATGAACGGCACTGCACCGTAGGCGAATCCGCCGTTGACGAAGCCGGTCTTACCGCCGCGTCGCTCCGGAAACCACTTGCCGACCATGTTGATGCAGGTGGCGTAGACCAAGCCGGCGCCGACGCCACCGCAGGCCGCGAAGCCCAGATATGCGACGAGCAGGTTGCCCTGGGTGAGGCTGACGAAGCCGACCGCGGAGAGGACCGCACCGACGAGCATCGCCGAGCGCGCCGACACGATGTCCTTCTCGCGCAGTTTCCCCGCCGGGAAGGCGATACCAGCCTGGAAGAACGCCCAGATGGCCAGCAGCCAGAACGTCTGGGACATGCTCCAGCCGTGCGCCGCCCTGATGGATTCCTCGGCGGCGCCGTAGCCGTACTCGTAGACGCTGATCGCCATCATGGAGATCCACGGCAGCCACACCATCCAGGACCTGGACCTGCCGAGTAATTCGCGGTCGGTTTCCCCGACCCGGTAGACGCGGTTGTTCGCGTCGGTGATCTCGCGGTAAGTTGCGAGTGTTGAGGACATCGTTATTCTCTTTCTGGCGATGGTTACAGGCTCGCGCTTCGGTCGCCTTCGCGTCGGGTTTTGCGATAGACGGTTCGAGCACTTGTCTTGCACGGCACGGGGATAGGCCCCCGTGCAGGTGATCGGGCGCGCACGCCAAAGACACGGTGCGCACGTCGTGGACGTCGACGGCCCCCTGAGCCGTCAGCGCCGAGCGACTGTCGGCGACCGTTTGGGGAAAGAAACCTGCTGTCGTGGCCGCGGCTTTACCTCATATCGCGTTACCCTTTCGTCGTGGGGCTCTGCCCAATCAGATGGCTCCGACGCTCCTGAAGAGCTCGAGCTGTTCGGCGGAGTAGCCGAGTTCGGAACAGATCGAATCCGTGTGCTCACCGAGCATCGGTGAACGGACGATGTCGACCGGGGAGTCGGACAGCCGCAGCGGCGAGCCGACCGTCTTGAAAGAACCCCGCTCGGGGTGCTCGACCGTGACGATCGATCCCAGTTCGGCGAGGGTCTCGTCCTCGATCAACTCCTTGGTGCTCAGCACCGGACCGCACGGCACGTTGAGCGCGTTGAGCGCCGCCAATGCCTCCCACTTGGTGTGCTTCTCGGACCAGTCTTCGATCAGCGCAAAGACCTTGTCCAACTTGGGAAGACGGTCCTCCGGCTTGGCCCAGTCGGGGTGATCGGCCAGCTCGGGTCGTCCGATCAGCTCGGCGAGCGGCGCCCACACCTGGGGCTGCACGATGACGTAGATGTAGTCGTTGGGGCCACCACCGCTGGTCCGGACCGCCCACCCCGGCTGGCCTCCTCCGGAGGCGTTGCCTGAGCGTGGCACCTCATCGGTGAAGTGTTCGTTGGGGTATTCCCGCAGCGGGCCGGCAGTCAAGCGCTGTTGGTCGCGCAGCTTGACTCGGCACAGGTTGAGCACGGCGTCCTGCATGGCCACCTCGACGCGCTGCCCGCGGCCGGTGTTGGTGCGCTGATACAGCGCGGCGAGGATGCCCGTGACCAGGTGGATACCGGTCCCGGAGTCGCCGATCTGGGCGCCCGTCGCGGTGGGCGGCCCGTGCTCGAAGCCGGTGGTCGCCATGGATCCGCCCATCGCCTGGGCGATGACCTCGTAGGCCTTGAAGTTGAAGTACTTGCCGGGTCCGAACCCCTTGATCGAGGCGTAGATCAGGCGCGGGTTGATCTCGTGGAGTCGTTCCCACGGGAATCCGAACCGATCGACGACACCGGGACCGAAATTCTCGGCCAGGATGTCGACCCTCGAGACGAGGTCGGTGAAGATCCGCTTGCCCTCGTCGCTCTTCATGTTGACGGTGATGCTGCGCTTGTTGCAGTTGAGCATCGTGAAGTAGAGGCTGTCGGCACCGGGTACGTCGCGCAGTTGGCTGCGCGTGACGTCACCGCCCTTGGGTGCCTCGAGCTTGATGACGTCGGCGCCGAGCCAGGCGAGCAGCTGCGTGGCAGAGGGCCCCGACTGCACGTGCGTCATGTCGAGGACGCGGACGCCGGTCAGCGCCTTGGCCACGCCGTCACCCGGTTCCGGTGGGGCATCGTCCACAGGAGTCTCATTCATGCTCACAGCCCCTTTCGCACTCGCCTCGAACCAGCGGGCGACTCAGCCAGATTGCATACGATATGCGTTACACCAAGAGTGTGTCCCACCTAACAACTTCTTGTCTAGGTTTTCTTCGGTTTTCGACGAGGCCTGGATGGCCGCGGTCGGGGCCTGGCCGCTCCACCTCTGCCGACTTCATTTACCGCCACCAGCGGAAACATTCCGCTGATCCAGCTGAAAACCGCCGCTGAGAAGCATTTTGTGGTCGCCAATGGTGACGACTGACACGACGCCGTCCCGGTCACCCCGTCGAACGCCCAGGACACTCACAGGGAAACTTCTGGTTGCGTCCAGGATTGTATGTAGTATACCGTCCGTTGTGATCGCGATCACTACCCACTGCCTGAGTGATTGGTGTTACACATGACGACGTATGCAATATTCATCGAGCGGCGCGAGTCGCTTGCGGCCGATCCGCCGTCTCGATGGCGAAGGCCGACCACCCCGTGGCCTGCCCCGGAACTCGGCGTTGCAACAGCGGCAATGGCGCCGCGGAACCAGGGGGTTCGGCTAATATGAACGCGACAGCGAAGCCGGCGTTCCGAGAGGTCGTCGACGAGAACGGACGGGTCTACCGAATCGGCGAGACGGACCGCGACATCCTGGGACGCTCCCGGGTCTGGATGGTCTGGCTGCCGTGGATCTCGATGATGGCGATCAGCTCGTCGGAGTATGCGTTCACCTCGGCCGAGGACACGTTGTCCGATGCACACGGCTGGCACGGCGCCCACATCTTCTGGCTGTTGGGCGTCTGGGTGTTCTTTCAGGCCGCGGTCGCGTTCCCCGCTGGTCGACTGCGGGAGAGCGGCAAGCTCTCGGCGCGGTCGGCGATGATGGTGGGGGCGGTGGGATCGCTGATGGGCTACGTGTCACTGGCCTTTGCGCCCAGCGTCTTCTGGGCGTATCTGGGATTCGGGTTCTTCGGTGGCGCTGCTGCCGGCTTCGTCTACGCCACCTGCGTGAACATGGTCGGCAAGTGGTATCCCGAACGCAAGGGCGGCAAGACCGGGTTCGTCAACGGCGGGTTCGCCTACGGATCGGTCCCCTTCATCTTCATCTTCACCTCCTATATGGACGTCAGCAATTACCGCGGAATCCTGTTCGCCGTCGGTGTGCTGTTGGCGTGCCTGGTGGCCGTGAGCGGCTTCTTCTTCAAGGACCCGCCGAAGAACTGGTGGCCAGCGCACGTCGATCCGCTCGGTGCCAGCACCGACCCGCGGATCGCGAGGGCGCTGCGGAAGAATCCGCCTGCGAAGAAGCAGTACACCCCGATGGAGGCAATCAAGACCGGCATCCTGCCGCTGATGTGGTTCGTCCTGCTCTGCACTGCAGGCATCAACATCTTCGGCATCGCCATGCAGGTGCCCTTCGGAAAGGAGATGGGCTTCGCGGGTGGCATCGTGGCGTTGGCCATGAGCCTCAAGGCCATCATCAACGGCACCGGACGCGGCGTGATCGGCTGGATCTCCGACCGGTACGGGCGCCGGGAGACGCTGGTGATCGTCTGTCTGGTGCTGGGCGTTGCCCAGTACGCGGTGTACCTGTCGGGCTCCATCGGCAACATGCCGCTGTTCCTGTTGGCCTCGATGGTCTCCGGCTTCGGAGGCGGCGCCATCTTCCCGCTGTTCGCGGCGATGACCGCCGATTACTTCGGGGAGAACAACAACGCGACCAACTACGGCCTGGTCTACAGCTCGAAGGTCATCTCCGGTCTGGTGGGCGCAGGCCTTGGCTCGGTCGTGGTCAGCACCTGGGGCTACGGCACGGCCTTCGTCATCGCCGGCTCGGTCGGCATCGCGTGTGCCGTCATCACGCTGTTCCTCCGCCAGCCCAAGCTGCCGGAGGTTCCTGGGTCGACGCCGATCCGACCTCAAGACCGGGTGAAGCGGGGACATCCGGAGGAGGCGTCACTGGCGCTCGACTAGCGCCTCTGCCGGCTTGCGGCGATCGACAACCGACCCGGGTGCGGGCGGGGTCCTTTGGGACTCCCTCCCGCACCCGGGTTGTACGTTCCGGGTTTCGACCATGGGCGAAACGGGGATCACCCGATAGCTGGAGGCGGTTCATTGCATACGAAAACCTGTAAGCTGAGCTCGCGCATCGAGGGCTAAGGAGCCGCAGTCATGTCCCATCCCTATCCCCCAGGCAAACGCAAGAGTGGTTCGCGGCCCAACATGCTGGCCGAGGCCACCTCGCCGCGGGTGTTGCGTCCCGCTCCGCTACGCCAAGCCGTCTACGACGCCATCGTCGAACTGATCGTCCACGGCACCCTGCAACGGGGACGGCACGTCGTCGAGGCCGAGCTCGCCGAGTACCTCGGCGTCAGCCGCCAACCGGTGCGAGAAGCGTTGCAGCGTTTGCAGACCGATGGCTGGATCGAGTTGCGGCCCGGACAGGGCGCCTTCGTCCACGTCCCCTCCGAAGAGGAGGTGGACCAGCTGCTCGGGGTGCGGTCGGTGCTGGAGACCCACTCGGCAGGTCTCGCCGCGGAGCGCGCCACCCCCGAGGACGTCAACCGACTGTGGGAGTTGCAACAGGACGGTCTCAACGCCTTGGCCGCCAACGATTCGGACGCACTCGTCGCGGCCAACGCCGCCCTCCACGAGGCCATTACGACGCTGGCAGGCAACAAGGTGCTCGCCGAACACATCGGGCTCGTCGAACGCAAGTGGCGGTGGTACTACCTCCCCATCGCTCAGCCGCGCGGTCAGGACGCCTGGAGCGAGCACGCCGAGCTCATCACCGCCATCGCCGCCAAGGACGTACAGCGCGCGACCGACATCATGAATCGCCACACCGAGCGGACGCGCCAGGTCTATCACGAAGAGCGGCTGGCCAAGGCCGAGCGGGAGTGATCCTCCAGCCGCTCGGCTCCTGAGTACACGTTCATCGACGTCCCCCGAAGGAAGCCGACCAACGTCAGTCCCATCTCCCTGGCCAGATCCACGGCCAGCGACGACGGAGCCGAGACCGCCGTCATGGCCGGGATGCCTGCCATGACGGCCTTCTGCACCAGCTCGAAGGATGCCCGACCGCTCACCATCAGCGTCGTGCCCCTCAGCGGTAGCCGGCCTTCGCCGAGTGCCCAGCCGATGACCTTGTCCACCGCATTGTGACGACCGACGTCCTCCCGCACGACGAGGAGTTCGCCGTCGGCGTCGAACAGGGCGGCCGCATGCAATCCGCCGGTCCGGTCGAAGACCCGTTGGGCGGCCCTCAACCGGTCCGGCAACGTCGCGATCGTACTCGCGCTCAGTCGAACTCGATCGTGCTCGACGGCCCACCTGCTGACGGTGCGCACCGCCTCGAGGCTGGCCTTGCCGCACACCCCACACGACGACGTCGTGAAGAAGTTGCGCTCCACCGAGGGTTCGGGAGCCCGAATGCCCTCGGCAAGAACCACATCGAGCACGTTGTAGGTGTTCGCGCCATCAGCCGTCGCGCCTGCGCAGTAGCGGATCGTGGCCACGTCGGCGGCGGCCGACACCACGCCCTCGCTGACGAGAAACCCATGGGCCAGATCGAAGTCGTCACCGGGGGTTCGCATCGTCACGGCCAGTGGACGGCCTCCCACTCGGATCTCCAGCGGTTCCTCGGCGACGACGGTGTCGACTCGCTCCGAGCGCACCCCGTCGACTAGACGTACGACCCGATATCTGTTCGTCACGCGGCCCATGGCACCTCTCCCACATCTCTCTCGCCCGCATCGGTAGACACGTGACCCACGTCACGTTACATTGATTGCATACAGTATGCAGTCAGGAGCACGTCATGCCTCTCACGGACACTCCCGTCCCGGTCGCCGAAGTGCGCGACCACCGTGGTCGCTCGTACCGAGTCGGTGAGCGGCCACAGGATCTCATCGGCTGCTCCAGGACGTGGATGTTGGCGTTCGCCTGGATCGCCATGGCAGGCATCGGTGTCCTGCAGTACGGCTTCGGGGTCGCGCTGACTGCCCTACACGTCACCAGTGGGACGAACCTCGCAGGCGCACTGTGGGTGCTCGCGCTGTGGGTGGTGTTCCAAGCCGGCGCCGCAGCTCCCACCGCCGTGCTAAGCCACCGCTTCGCGCTGACCCCAGCGCGCGCCGTACCGATCGGCGCCGCCCTGTGCGCCGCAGGCCCGTTGACCGTCGCGTACACCGACAACCTCGTGCTCGCCGTGCTCGGCTACTCCGTACTGTCCGGGACCGGCGCAGGCATCGTCTACGCCACCTGCACTGCCACCGTCGCCAAGTGGTACCCCGAGAAGCGCGCCGCCAGAGTCGGCCTCGTCACGGGAGCGATCGGTTGCGGCGCAGTTCCTTTCATCGCGGCGTTCACCGTCGTCCTTACCCCCGACAGCCGGACTGCCATCTTCACCGCGGTCGGCGTCATCATCCTCATCGTCGTCGCCCAGTGCGGCGCTCTCCTGCAGGATCCCCCGGCCGGCTGGTGGCCCTCGGAGATCGACCCCAAGCAGTGGGCCATCGACAAGAAGCTGAACCGCGGCCTGCGCCACAACGTCACCCCGCTGCGGCAGTACTCCCCCGGCGAGGCGATTCGCACACCGGCATTCGTGGTCATGTATCTGATCCTCGTCGTCGCCGCGGGTGCCGCGCTGCTCGCTGCGGTCTACATCCCGATCATCGCCATCTCCCAGGGCTTTTCGCTGAGCATCGCGGCGCTGGCGGTGGGCCTGCTGGCGATCGTCAACGGCACCGGCCGCAGCGTGGCGGGATGGCTCTCGGACCGACTCGGACGACGGCAGACGCTCAGCGCCGCTCTCGTCATCGAGGGTTGTGCGCAACTGGGACTGGTCTACTCGGCGTCGGCCGCCGTGCCCGCCGCATTCGTCGTCTTCGCCGCGCTGTGCGGACTGGCAGGCGGTGCGTTCTACCCGCTGGTCGCCAGCCTGGTCGCCGACTACTTCGGTGAACCGAGCGCCGCACGCAACTTCGGCCTGGTGTACAGCGCCAAGCTGTTCGGCGGCCTGATCGGCATCGGGCTGCCCGCTCTGCTGGTCAGCTCTGCGCACCTGCTGATCCCCTTCGTCGTCGCCGGACTGCTCAGTATGGGCGCCGCGATCATGACGCGAATGCTGCACCGCCCCGGCCTCCCGACCATGCGCCTTCCGCGCTGATCCGCCCCAAGATCTGAAGGAGTCTCCATGCCCGTCCTCGTCACCGTCGAGAAGCTGCAGACGCTGCTCGCCGAGCTGCTGCGGTGTGTCGCCGCACTGGAGTCGACCCATGGTGACAGTCTGGCGATGCGCCGAATCACCAATGACGCCAACGGTATTAGCAACGCCATCCATCGGTTGCAGATCGACGCCGAGGATCTGGGCCTGACGTCTGCGGCGGTCCCCTGCACCCGGTCGGCGGAGATGATTCAGATCTCCGACACCGACTACGACGCGAGCTTCTGGCGCGACGTCGACCACGAGGGCGTGGGTGCCCAGAGCCTGGCAGCCGTGCAGGTCCCGCGTCGGCGCGGTTGAGTCAGGCGGCCTAGCGCGACTGTGAATCTGACGACGGCCCACCCGCGTCTTCCGTCGTCAGATTCACAGTCGTGCACCGTTCTGCGGCGGTCAGCGCAACAGTGCGGCCGCCGCCAGAGCCACCGGTTCGAGATCACCGGCGTCGGAGTCGACGAGGTCGAACAGCCGTCGCTTCATGCGGGGGTCCCAGAACTTGCGGACGTGGTCGGCCACCTCGGTGACCGCCTGATCCTCTGACAGGTAACCGAAATGCACGACGACCTTGTTGATCAGCCTGACCTCGGCAGGCTCTTGGACCGTCACGTCAGTCGACCAGCCCGGCGGCCAGCGCGCGCTCGACCGCCGGCTCGGCCACCTGCCTGGCGGTCGGGTGGGCCACCGCGACCTGGACGGCCGTCACCTTGTATTCCGGACAGTTCGTCGCCCAGTCGGAATTCTCCGTCGTGACGACGTTCGCTCCCGTGACCGGGTAGTGAAAGGTCGTGTACACCACGCCCGTTGGCATCCGGTCGGAGATCTGCGCGTGCAGCGTGGTCTCGCCGACACGGCTGGCCAGAGTGACCTCGGCACCGTCGGTGATGCCGCGAACCTCCGCGTCGTGCGGGTGAATCTCCAGCACGTCCTCCTGATGCCACGCGATGTTGGCCGTCCGCCGGGTCTGCGCACCGACGTTGTACTGGCTCAGGATTCGACCCGTGGTGAGGATCAGCGGGAAGCGGCGCGTGCTGCGCTCGTCGGTCGGAACGAACGGAGTCGGGACGAACCTGCCCAGGCCTCTGGTGAACGCGTCGACGTGCATGATGGGCGTACCGTCGGGCGCGTTCGCATCACATGGCCACTGAACGCTGCCCACCTCGTCCAGCTTGTCGAAGGAGACTCCGGCGAACGTCGGTGTCAGCGCGGCGATCTCGTCCATGATCTGGCTGGGATGGTCATAGTGCATGGGGTAGCCCATCGCCGTGGCGATCTGGCAGACGATGTCCCACTCGTGTCGTCCGCTCTTGGGCTTCATCACCGCGCGAACCCGGTTGATCCGGCGCTCGGCGTTGGTGAAGGTGCCGTCCTTCTCCAGGAACGACGCACCGGGCAGGAACACGTGGGCGTACTTCGCGGTCTCGTTGAGGAAGAGATCCTGGACCACCAGCAATTCCATCGACTGCAGCGCGGCCAGCACGTGTTTGACGTTCGGGTCCGATTGTGCGATGTCCTCGCCGTGGACGAACAGCCCACGGAAGGTGCCCTCGATCGCGGCGTCGAACATGTTGGGGATGCGCAGTCCCGGTTCGGCCAGCAGCTTGGTGCCCCACAGGTCTTCGAAGACGTGCCGGACGGCGTCGTCCGACACATGTCGGTAGCCGGGCAGCTCGTGCGGGAAGGACCCCATGTCGCAGGAGCCCTGCACGTTGTTCTGCCCGCGCAGCGGGTTCACGCCGACACCGTCGCGACCGATGTTGCCGCACGCCATCGCCAGGTTCGCCATGCCCATGACCATCGTCGAGCCCTGGCTGTGTTCGGTCACGCCGAGGCCGTAGTAGATCGCTCCGTTGGGCGCCATGGCGTAGAGGCGGGCAGCGGCACGCAGTTCCTCGGCGGGCACGCCGGTGAGCGACTCGACCGCCTCCGGGCTGTTTTCCTCGCGCGAGATGAACTGGGCCCACTCGTCGTATCCCTCGCACCGGGCACCGACGAACCCTTGGTCGGTGAGTCCTTCTGTCACGACGACGTGTGCCATCGCGTTGACGACGGCGACGTTGGTTCCCGGTTTGAGCTGCAGGTGGTGATCGGCCTCGATGTGCGGCGAGCGCACCAGGTCGATACGGCGCGGGTCGGCGACGATCAGCCGGGCCCCCTGGCGCAACCGCTGCTTCATCCGCGACGCGAAGACCGGATGCCCGTCGGTCGGATTCGCGCCGATCACCATGATGACGTCAGCCTGGGCCACCGACTGGAAGTCCTGCGTGCCAGCCGATTCGCCGAACGTCTGCTTGAGCCCATACCCCGTCGGCGAGTGGCACACCCTGGCGCACGTGTCGACATTGTTGTTGCCGAACGCCGCGCGGACCATCTTCTGGACGACGTATACCTCTTCATTGGTGCACCGCGAGGAGGTGATCGCGCCGATCGCGCCCGCGCCATGCCGCGCCGCGATGTCCAGCATGCGGCTGGCGACCGTGCCGATCGCCTCCTCCCATTCGACCTCACGCCACGGGTCGGTGATCTTCTCGCGGACCATGGGCTTCAGCATCCGGTCGGGATGTGTGGCGTACCCAAAGGCAAAGCGCCCCTTGACGCAAGAGTGTCCCGCGTTCGCACCGCCGTCCTTCTGCGGCACCATCCGGACCAGCTCGTCGCCGCGCATCTCCGCCTTGAACGAACAACCGACGCCGCAGTAGGCACACGTGGTCGTCACCGATCGCGTCGGAATCCCGAGTTGCACCACGGAACGTTCCTGCAGGGTGGACGTCGGACAGGCCTGCACACAGGCGCCGCACGACACGCACTCGGAGTCCATGAACGACTCGCCCGCGCCCGCCGACACCTTGGAGTCGAAGCCGCGGCCTTCGATGGTCAGCGCGAACGTGCCCTGGATCTCGTCGCACGCGCGCACGCACCGCGAGCACGCAATGCACTTGGACGGGTCGAAGTCGAAGTACGGGTTGCTGTGGTCGGGCTCGGCGTCGAGGTGATTGGCGCCCTCGTAGCCGTACCTAACCTGGCGCAGGCCGACCACGCCCGCCATGTCCTGCAGCTCGCAATCGCCGTTGGCCGGGCAGGTCAGGCAGTCGAGTGGATGGTCGGAGATGTAGAGCTCCATGACGCTCTCGCGCAGCTTGGCGACCTTCGGCGTCTGGGTGCGCACGACCATGCCCTCGGCCACCGGCGTGGTACACGACGCGGGAGTGCCACGGCGGCCGTCGATTTCGACCAGGCAGAGTCGGCAGGAGCCGAACGCCTCGAGCCGGTCGGTGGCACACAGCTTGGGGACGTCGATGCCCGCTAGTGCCGCGGCCCGCATGACCGAGGTGCCCTCGGGGACGGAGACACTGAATCCGTCCACCTCCACCGAGACCGATGCGGGGCCGTCCTTGGCGGGCGTTCCGTAGTCGGGTTCCTTGAGCAGGCTCATCGCATGCCCTCCGTCCTCGTGCTTGGGTTGGCATCGGCTTTGGCGACGAAGTCATCGGCGAAGTGCGTGAGCGCACTTCGCACCGGCATCGGGGTGAGTCCGCCCATCGCGCACAGCGAGCCCTCGGTCATGACGTCGCAGAGATCTTCGAGCAGGGCCAGGTTCTCGTCCCGGTGCTCACCGGCGGTGATCCGATCGATCACCTCGACGCCGCGCACCGAGCCGACGCGGCACGGGGTGCACTTGCCGCACGATTCGGCGGCGCAGAACTCCATGGCGAACCTGGCTTGCGCCGCCATGTCGACGGTGTCGTCGAACACCACGACGCCACCGTGCCCGACCATGGCGCCGGCGGCGGCGAAGGCCTCGTAGTCCATCGGAAGGTCGAAGTCTGATCGCGGCAGGTACGCGCCGAGCGGGCCCCCGACCTGGACCGCGCGCACCGGGCGGCCGGAATGCGTTCCACCGCCGTAGCCGTCGACGAGTTCGCCGAGCGTGACGCCGAAGGCCAACTCGACGAGGCCGCCGTGCCGGATGTTGCCGCCGAGCTGGAATAGTTGGGTGCCGCGCGACCGTTCGACGCCGAGTTCCCGATACGCCTCGGCACCGTTGGCGAGGATGGTCGGCACGCTGGCCAATGTCAGCACGTTGTTGACCACCGTCGGCTTGCCGAACAGTCCGTGGATGGCCGGAATCGGCGGCTTGGCGCGGACCATGCCGCGCTTGCCCTCGAGGCTCTCCAGCATGGAGGTCTCCTCGCCGCAGATGTACGCGCCGCCGCCGACCCTGACGTGCAGGTCGAAGCGCGTACCCGAGCCAAGGACGTCGTCGCCGAGCCAGCCTCGGCCGCGGGCGATGTCGATGGCGGAGCGCATCGTCGCCACCGCATCGGGATACTCCGACCGGATGTAGACGTAGCCCTCGGTGGCGCCCACCGCGTAGGCCGCTATCGTCATGCCCTCGATGAGCATGAAGGGATCGCCCTCCATGACCATCCGGTCGGCGAAGGTTCCACTGTCACCCTCATCGGCGTTGCAGCACACGAACTTCAGCTCGTCCACGCAGTCGAGCACGGTCTTCCACTTGATGCCCGCAGGGAAACCAGCCCCACCGCGGCCCCGTAGACCGGAGTTGGTGACCTCGGCGACCACGTCGGGCCGCGACATCTGCAGCGCCCGCCGCAGTCCGGCCAGGCCGCCGTGGTCGAGGTAGTCCTCGGGCGAGAGTGGATCGGTGATGCCAACCCTGGCGAAGGTGACCCGATGTTGCGTCGCCAACCAGGGCAGTTCGTCGACGACACCGACGCACGACGGGTGATCGGCCGCGTCGAACAGTCCGGCGGCGACGAGGCCGTCGATCTCTTCTTCGACGACGGGTCCGTAGCCCACCCGGCCGTGCGGCGTGACCACCTCCACCAGGGGTTCCAGCCACAGCATGCCGCGAGAACCGTTGCGGATGAGTTCAATCGGCCTTCCGATCCTGGCCGCTGCGCGCACCAGCGCGTCGGCCACCTGATCGGCGCCGACCGACGTGGCCGCGGAATCGCGGGGCACGTAAATGGTGACCGGCGCGCTCATCGCACTGCCGCCGAGTCGAGTATCGCCGAGAGGCGGGCCTCGTCGAGCCTGCCGTAAAGCCTGCCGTTCACCTGTGCCGCCGGTCCGAGCGCACAGTTGCCGAGGCAGAACACCTGCTCGACGGTCAGCGCGCCGTCGAGGCTGGTCTCCCCCAGCCCCACCCCGTGTCGATCGCGCAGGTGCTCGACCAAGCGCACGGCGCCGACCGACTGGCACGCCTCCGCGCGGCACACGCGGACGGTCGTCCGCCCTGCCGGTTCGGCGCGGAAGTCGTGGTAGAAGGTGACGACGCCGTGGACGTCCGCGCGGGACAGGTTGAGTTCGTCGGCGAGCACCGGAATCGCCTCGGCGGGAACACATCCCAGCGCCTCCTGTACCGCGTGCAGGATGGGTAGCAGCTTTCCGCGGTGCGCGCGGTGGTCGGCGGCGATCTCGCGGACCAGGACTGCCACGTTCGCCTCCCCCGTAGTGGTGGGATTCACGAGCTACCTCCAAGAGAGATGGGCGAACGGGTGAGGCACCGCCCCAGGCGATCACCTGGGGCGGTGCTCCTGCGTCGTTAGACGTGCACTTTTAAACGACGACCTTGTTGCGGTGCAGCGACTCGATGGTGTCGGCGTCGTAGCCGAGGCTGGCGAGCACTTCATCGGTGTGCTCACCGAGCAGCGGTGCACCCTTGATCTCGGGCTTGAACGCCGAGAACTTGATCGGGCTGCCGACGGTCAGGAACGAACCGCGGCCCTTCTGGTCGACCTCGACGACGCTGCCGGACTTGCGCAGTGACGGATCGACGGCGATCTCCTTCATGCTGAGAACCGGCGCGCAGGGCACCTCGAACGTGCGCAGGACGTCGACCGCCTCGTACTTGGTCTTGTCGGCCAGCCACTTCTCGATCTCGGCGAAGATGTCGAAGATCTTGTCTTGGCGGGCACGCGCGGTGTTGTACGCCGGATCCTGGGCCCATTCCGGGTGGCCGATCACCTCGGCCGTGCGGGCCCAGTTCTGTTCCTGGATGGTGAAGTAGATGTAGGAGTTCGGGTCAGTCTCCCAGCCCTTGCACTTGAGCACCCAGCCCGGCTGGCCGCCGCCGCCTGCGTTGCCGCCACGCGGAACCGCATCGCTGAATTCGCCGTTGGGGTACTGCGGGTACTCCTCCAGGTAGCCGATCGCCTCGAGGCGCTGCTGGTCGCGCAGCTTGACCCGGCACAGGTTGAGTACGGAATCCTGCATCGAGGCCGAAACCTTCTGTCCCTTACCGGTCTTGTCCCTGGCGATCAGCGCGGTCAGGATGCCGATCAGCAGGTGCATGCCGGTGTTGCTGTCACCGAGGGCGGCACCGCTGACCGTCGGAGGACCATCCCAGAAGCCGGTGGTCGATGCGGCGCCGCCTGCGCACTGGGCGACGTTCTCGTAGACCTTCAGATCGTTCCAGGTCGAGTCGTCGTTGAAGCCCTTCACCGAGCCGAAGATCAGCTTCGGGTTCCACTTCTGCAGCGTCTCCCAGTCCATTCCCATGCGATCCATCGCGCCGGGGGCAAAGTTCTCCACCAGCACGTCGGCCCCGCGGATCAGTTTCTCCATCACCTCCAGACCCTCTGGCGACTTGGTGTTGATCGCCAGCGAGCGCTTGTTGCTGTTGAGCATGGTGAAGTACAGGGCGTCTACGTCGGGGATGTCGCGCAACTGGTTTCGCGTGACGTCACCACCTTGAGGACGCTCCACCTTGAGGACGTCGGCTCCGAACCAGGCCAGCATCTGGGTGCAGGCCGGGCCCGCCTGGACGCCGGTGAAGTCGATCACCTTGATCCCGGCGAGTGGCAATTCAGTCATGAGACAGTTCCTTTCATTGGTGTTGCCTTGATTACGTGATGTCGTTCGCTACTTGGCGGTGATGCCCTTGGGATTCAGGTGCGCGATGTTGCCGCTCTCGGTGCCGTCGGAGGGGTCGATGACGCAGTCGATGAGCGCGGGCCGGCCGGACGCGAGTGCCTCGCGGAGGGCGGCCGCCACCTCCTCGGGCGTGGTGGCCTGATAGCCCTTGCCGCCGAACGCCTTGATCATGTATTCGTGGC
>JAOPUT010000375.1 GCA_025963385.1 Mycobacterium sp. | reverse complement strand
CCTCGGTGATGACGTGGGTCGGCGAGCAGCACGGCACCGTGCCGCAGGAGACCGCGTCGGTCGTGGAGGCGATCAGCAAGGCCGGCGGGACACCGCTGCTGGTGGCCGACCAGGACCGCGTCCTCGGCGTCATCCACCTCAAGGACGTCGTGAAGGAGGGGATGCGCGAGCGGTTCGACGAGATGCGACGCATGGGCATCCGCACCGTCATGATCACCGGCGACAACCCGTTGACCGCCAAGGCGATCGCGGACGAGGCGGGGGTCGACGACTTCCTCGCGGAAGCGACGCCCGAGATGAAGATGGCCCTCATCAAGCAGGAGCAGGGGGGTGGCAAGCTCGTCGCGATGACCGGCGACGGCACCAACGACGCCCCCGCCCTGGCCCAGGCCGATGTGGGCGTCGCGATGAACTCGGGCACGTCGGCCGCGAAGGAGGCGGGCAACATGGTCGATTTCGACTCCGACCCCACCAAGCTCATCGAGATCGTCGAGATCGGCAAGCAATTGCTGATCACCCGCGGTGCCCTGACCACGTTCTCCATCGCCAACGACATCGCGAAGTACTTCGCGATCATCCCGGCCATGTTCGTGGCGTTGTTCCCCGGCCTCGATCTGCTCAACGTGATGCGGTTGCACAGCCCGCAGTCGGCGATCCTGTCCGCGGTGATCTTCAACGCGATCGTGATCGTCGCCCTGATTCCACTGTCGCTGCGCGGGGTGAAGTACACGCCGAGCAGTGCCTCGAAGTTGCTGAGCCGCAACCTACTCATCTACGGCGTCGGCGGCATCATCGCTCCGTTCATCGGCATCAAGCTCGTCGACCTGGTTATCCAATTCCTCCCCGGGATGTCCTAAACATGAAACTCCAGAACGTCATTCGCCAGCACGTCGCCGCGATCCGCGCACTCCTCGTGCTCACGGTGATCACCGGCATCGCCTATCCGCTCGTCATATGGGCCGTCGCCATGCTGCTCGGCCTCAACGACAAGGCCAACGGTTCGATCATCACCGCAGGCGGAAAACCGGTGGGCAGCAGCTTGATCGGGCAGCTGTTCACCGACTCCGATGGCAACCCCATTCCCAAGTACTTCCAAAGCCGCCCCTCGGCCGCCGGCGCTGGATACGACCCCATGGCCACCAGCGCCAGCAACCTGGGTCCGGAGAGCATCGTCGATACCCCGGCCGATCCGTCGCAGCTCAAGCCCGGCGGAGATCCGGCCGACGCCGGATTCAAACCCGGCCTACTCACCACCGTCTGCTCGCGCAGTGCGGCCGTCGGGGCGCTCGAGAGCGTCGACGGCGCCCGTCCGTTCTGCACCGGCGGCGGCGTTGGCGCCGTTCTCTCGGTGATCGGTCCCCGCGACGCTCAAGGCAACGTCGTGAACCCCACCCGCGTAATCAGCGTCAACGAACCTTGCTCGACCAAGCAGCCGCCGTTCCTGGACCTGTATGAGGGCGTGAAGGTCGAGTGCGCCGAGTTCGGTGACGACTACTCGGCCGGTCAGATCGTGCCCATCCGTGGCGCTGCCACGGCAGACCCGGCGGTGCCGGCAGACGCGGTCACCGCGAGCGGTAGTGGACTGGACCCGAACATCTCGCCGGCCTACGCCGACCTTCAGGTCAACCGCGTCGCGAAGGCCCGCGGTGTCAGCCCCGACCAGGTGCGCGTCGCCCTAGCCGACAACACCGAGGGCCGCGATCTGGGTTTCATGGGGGAACCCCGGGTCAACGTGCTTCAACTCAACCTGGAGCTGGACCAGAAGTACCCAGCGAAGAGCTGACCTCACGTCAATGACGGGCTTGAGCACCTCCCATTACAAATCCAAGCGCGGCGAGCTGCGGATCTATCTGGGTGCGGCACCGGGCGTCGGGAAGACCTTCGCGATGCTCGGGGAAGCCCGCCGCCGGATGGAGCGGGGCACCGACGTGGTGGCTGCCGTCGTGGAGACCCACGGGCGCAAGAAGACCGCCGAGATGACGGCGGGCATCGAGATGATCCCGCCACACTACGTCGAGTACCGCGGTACCCGGTTCCCCGAGCTGGACGTGGACGCGGTGCTGCAACGCCGCCCGGAGGTGGTGCTGGTCGACGAGCTCGCTCACACCAACACTCCCGGCAGCAGGAACACCAAACGCTGGCGAGACATCCAAGAGCTCCTGGACGCGGGGATCAACGTCATCACCACGGTCAACGTGCAGCACCTGGAGAGCCTCAACGACGTCGTCGCCCAGATCACGGGGATCGGGCAACAAGAGACGGTGCCCGACGACGTCGTGCGCGGCGCCGCTCAGATCGAGCTGGTGGACATCTCACCGGAAGCATTGCGACGCAGGATGTCTCACGGAAACGTATATGCCCCGGAGAAGGTGGATGCGGCGCTGTCGAACTACTTTCGCCGCGGTAATCTCACTGCGCTGCGGGAGCTGGCGCTGCTGTGGCTCGCCGACCAGGTCGACGCGGCGCTGGCGAAGTATCGTGCCGAGAACGAGATCACCGAAACGTGGGAGGCGCGGGAACGGGTCGTCGCCGCCGTCACCGGCGACGCAGAATCCGAGACCCTGGTACGCCGTGCTTCGCGCATCGCGTCGCGGTCCAGCGCCGAGCTGATGGTCGTACATGTCGTGCGCGGTGACGGTTTGGCCGGGATCTCGGCGCCGCAGATGGGCAAGGTACGCGAGCTTGCGATGAGTCTCGGCGCGACGGTTCACACGGTGACCGGAACCGACGTCGCCACGGCGCTTCTCGACTTCGCTCGGGAGAACAACGCCACCCAGCTCGTGTTGGGCACCTCACGGCGGTCACGGTGGGCCCGCATCTTCGACGAGGGCATCGCCGCGGCGACCGTGCAGCAGTCCGGGAAGATCGACGTGCACATGGTCACCCACCAGGAGACCAGCCGCAGCATCTCGCTGGGCTCCATTTCGCCGCGCGAACGACGGGTGCTGTCCTGGCTGGCCGCCCTGATCGTGCCGTCGGTCATCTGCGCGGTCACCTACTTCTTCGTCGATCCCTACCTGAGTATCAGCGGCGAGAGTGCCCTGTTCTTCGTCGGAGTACTGCTCGTAGCCCTGCTGGGCGGTGTTGCCCCGGCAATCCTGTCCGCGTTGACCTCGGGATTGCTGCTGAACTACTTCCTCACCGCTCCTCGCTTCAGCTTCACCATCGCCGAGCCGGACAGTGCCGTCACAGAGGTGGTCCTGCTCGCCATGGCGGTCGCCGTAGCGGTCTTGGTGGATCGCGCGGCCAACCGCACCCGCGAGGCCCGGCGCGCCTCCCAGGAGGCCGAGTTGCTCACCCTGTTCGCGGGCGCCGTGCTGCGCGGCGCCGATCTGCAGACCCTGCTGGAGCGGGTCCGCGAAACCTACCAGCAGCGTGCCGTCAGCCTCTTGCGGACCGGATCCGGGATCGTCGCGTGCGTGGGTGAAAGCCCCTGTGTGACCGTGGATGCCGCTGATAGTGCGATCAAGGTGGGAGACGATGAATTCTGGATGCTGATGTCGGGCAGGCAGCTCGCCGCCCGAGATCGCAGGGTGCTCGGCGTCGTCGCCCGACAGGCCGCGGGTCTGATCAAGCAGCGCGAGCTCACCGAAGAAGCCGGGAAGGTTCACGCACTCGCCCAGGCCGACGAGCTACGCCGCTCCCTGCTCTCTGCGGTCAGCCACGACCTGCGGACGCCCCTGGCTGGCGCCAAGGCCGCCGTGTCCAGCCTGCGGGCCGACGACGTCGGTTTCTCCGACGAGGACACGGCCGAACTCCTGGCGACCGTCGAGGAGTCGATCGACCAACTCACCGCGTTGGTCGGCAACCTGCTGGACTCGTCACGTCTGGCCGCCGGGGTGGTCTCGCCTCAACTGACACGGGTGTATCTGGAGGAAGCCGTGCAGCGCGCCCTCGTGGGTATCGGCAAGGGCGCCAACGGCTTTGCTCACACCGGCTTGTCGCGGGTCAAGGTCGAGGTCGACGACGCCGTGGCGATGGCCGACAGTGGACTGCTGGAACGGGTGTTGGGGAATCTGATCGACAACGCGTTGCGTTATGCACCCGACAGTGTGATCCGCATCAACGCTGCCCGGGTCGGCGATCGCGTGCTGCTCACCGTCGCCGACGAAGGGCCGGGGATCGCCCGCGGTACCGAGGAACAGGTCTTCGAGCCGTTTCAGCGGCTCGGTGACTACGACAACACCACCGGGGTGGGTCTTGGGCTGTCGGTGGCGCGCGGCTTCGTCGAAGCCATGGGCGGCACGGTACAAGCCACCGACACTCCCGGTGGCGGTCTGACCGTCATCATCGAGCTGGCTGCGCCGATGGATGAGCAGTGATTCCGGCTGGGACCGCGCCCAGGACCGTCGTTCTGGTGATCGACGACGAACCTCAGATCCTGCGCGCGCTGCGAATCAATCTGTCCGCCCGGGGTTATGACGTCTTCACCGCCGCGACGGGTGCCGCCGCCCTGCGCGTGGCCGCTGAGCGGCGCCCCGACGTGGTGGTGCTCGATCTCGGTCTGCCGGACATGTCGGGCATCGAAGTGCTAGCTGGCTTGCGTGGCTGGATGGCGGCACCGGTGATCGTGCTCTCGGCACGCACCGACTCCATCGACAAGATCGAGGCCCTTGATGCAGGTGCCGACGACTACGTGACCAAGCCGTTCGGCATGGACGAATTCCTGGCCCGGCTTCGCGCCGCGGTGCGGCGTGGGGTGGCTCAGACGTCGGGGAACTCCGAACCCGTGATCAGCACCGCGGCGTTCACCGTGGACTTGGCCGCCAAACAGGTCACCCGAGGTGGCGCCACGGTGCATCTGACTCCCACCGAGTGGGGAATGCTCGAGATGTTGGTCCGCAATCGTGGCAAGTTGGTCGGGCAGGAGGAGCTCCTCAAGGAAGTGTGGGGACCGAGCGCGGCCGGCCAAAATCATTATCTGCGGGTGTATTTGGCGCAACTGAGGCGCAAGCTCGAGGTCGACCCCTCCCATCCCAAACACCTGCTGACCGAGGCCGGCATGGGCTACCGATTCCAACTGTGACCCCTGATGTCGTCGACACGGTCGGGGATGCGCCGATCGCGTTGATCACCCGTGCGCGGTGAACCACCTTGATCGTGGTGGGCCTGGAATTCTTTCCCGCTCTGGCGCTGGGCCCCCTCGTCGAGGGCGTCGGCTAGGAATGGTCTTCAGCGGCCGGTTGGGCGGTGGAGCTCACCCCGGGGGCAAGGATCAACGCCGGTCGCGGAAACCGGAAACGCGCGCATGCATCGTCGAAGGCGTCCTCCAACGCCGCGGAAAGCGCCCGCAGAGCGTCCCGGTCCACGGTGGTGCGAGCCACGACAGCGCCGCCCTCGAGACTCACCCGGGTCAAGATGACGTCGCGATGGCCGCGAATCCAGGCCATCTGGGCCACCATCCGAGCAACGGCGTCGACGTACTCGGTCAGTCCCGCCCCGGGCGCCAACCGGGCGTGCAGCCCGACCAGGTCCAGCCGTCGGCAGGCGAAGACGGCGCCGATGGTGGTGTCGGCGCCACCGGCGGTGATGTCGACGAGGATCCGCTGCGGACGCTCCACACAGTTGGCCAGGAGTTTGATCTGCTCTTGGCGCGCCATCACGATTAGGCCCACACCGGCGTTCACGCCGCAGCGGATGGGGGCGGCGGTCCGTCCGTCGTCGTGAACCACGATCCGCGCCACCTGAATACCAAGTGAGATCGCCAAATCAAGCTCGTCGAGGGAACGTACGTCGACCGCATGGCCGTGCTTCACGACCGCAGCCACGACACCCGGTTGCCCCAAGAGCTCGGCGGGACAGTTGATCGCGGCTACCGGAAAGTCCTCCCGATACTGCGAGAGCCAGCCAGGGACGTCGCATAGATCGCCGCCAAACCGAGTAGCGG
Organism: Mycobacterium sp.; assembly: GCA_025963385.1. Classification (GTDB taxonomy): domain Bacteria; phylum Actinomycetota; class Actinomycetes; order Mycobacteriales; family Mycobacteriaceae; genus Mycobacterium. The sequence goes on along the minus strand of JAOPUT010000375.1, from coordinate 4,542 downwards.
CAGCGGGATGAGCACCGTGACCAACGTCGGGGACCTCGCGACCACGGTCGTACGGCGAAGACGCACCGGTACGGGGGTAATGGAGAAGATCGAAAATCGTCACCGGACTCGCTCCTGGCTGCGCAGCGGGTGCTGCGGCACTCCCTACAGGCCTACGCGAGTTCGTGTCACCCGTGCTGATTCCTAACGATCTGTTGACGGTGATCGCAACAACTTTGATGCGGTGTTGACGTACCAACACTGACCCGGGCCGCCCTGACAGCCCAGCGGCGAGACGACCCGACCCTCAGCCTTCCGGTGTCCGAGCAGCGCAGCCAGGTGTGCCACGCTGAGCTGCGGCCTCTACCTCGGGGTGGGGCAGCGTGGCCGTATTCGCAACATCGCGGCCGCATTGACGGTCGGCATTGATCGACTCGGGTTGGTTATCCATCGGGATTGGTTGGCAGGCAATGATTCTCATCGCCGCCATCACGTGATTTGGAGCCGGCGCCAGTCACAACTCGTGCGCGGCCACGGTCAGGTGGCCCCGTCGGCGATCTGAGGCGGGAGCGCGCCAAGTTGTTGTAGGAGATCGTGAAGCTGTTCGGAATACCAGAATTCGGTGATCTTCCCGTCGCGGATCCTGACCACGTCGATGCCGGTCATCACCACGCTGCGGCCAGTTGGCGACACTCCCATGAATTCGCCGAGATGGGTTCCCCGGAAGGTAAAGCGGCCCACGACAAGATCGTCCTCTGCGATCAGTGCGTTAGGCTCCTCGCTACCGTCGGGGAAACCACGCTTCCACGCGCGGATCAGGTCGGCCAACCCGCGCGGGCCCGCGGGTAGACCCGGCGGGGATTGATGGTCGATGTAGTCGTCGGCAACGAGTTCGGGAATTACGTCGACGTTGCCCTGTGTCCACAATTCGTCGTAGAACCTGCGGAGGACGTCCTTGTTGCGGTTCACATCCATCTCTGTTGCTGCCTTCCTTTGAGCGCATTTGGGGAGGTAAGACTCGATACACGTTCGACGCCGGTCGCCGGTGCGTGCTGAGGGGCGGGGGATTTGATCATTGCGTCCGTACGGAGTCTGCAGCTTCGTCCGCCTGCTCATCACGTTCGATCACGCTGGCATCGGTGATGCGGTTGCGCACACTGCGGTAGATCACGGTGCCCAGGGCGGTGAAGAGACCGATGGCGATCAACACCGACCAGTCCAGCCATCTCTGGGAGTTGATCGGGCGGGGCCAGGAGATGTTGACGAACTCGAAGACCGCCCACACCAACGCGGCGATGCTCACTGCGGTGCCGGCCGGACCCAGGTCGAATACCCCTGGCTGCCACCGGCCGCGTACGCGGGCGATGACGTTGCCCCACAACGGGAAGAGGAAGGCGACGAAGAAACCTCCGACGGTGAAGTTCACCATGAGCGCGTAGATGTTGCTGGCGACGGTGCTCAACAGGAACAGCGCCGCGCCAATCACCGTGGTGACACAGATCGCCACCACCGGAACCTTCTGTCGGGCGCTGAGCCGGGACAGGGTGCGTGCGCCGGGCAGTGCGTCGTCGCGGGAGAACGCCCAGATCACCCGTGAGGCGGAGGTTTGCAAGGCCAGGAAGCTCGCAAGGAAGCCGATCACGAAGAGCACCTCGACGGGTTTGGCGATGCCAGCTCCGAGTTGGCTGACCAGGGTGTCGGACACCGGGTCTGACACTGCGCCTACGGCCACTGCGCCGAGGTCGGGAATGGCCAGGATGATGGCCAGGCTGGAGTACATCACGACCAGGGCGATGAACGTCAACGACATGACGATCGCCTTGGGCAGGTTGCGGCGCGGTTCGTGGACCTCCTCGGCGATGGCGCCCGCGCTTTCGAACCCGACGAAGGACCAACCGGCGAACGCGATCGCGATCATGAACGGCCCGGAAAGGGAGAGGTAGCCCGTCGTGCCACTGCCGCCCGTGGTCAGGACGTCGAATCCGTTGTGGCGGTGGAACAACAGCAGCCAAGTGCCCAGCCCTAGCGATCCGACCACCTCGGCGATGATGCTCGCCGACATGAACACCTTGAGTGCTTGCCGGCCGACCAGGTTCAGCGCGGTCCCGGCCAGGAGTATGCCGGCCGCGATCAGCGCCTTCTGCCCGGCGGTCGCCGAGTCGATGCCAAAGACCGACGCCAGGAAACCAGCCGCGCCCAACGCCACAGTGGCCATGGCAATCACCAGCGTCCACATGTAGGCCCAGCCGGCGAACCATCCGAAGGCCGTCCCGATGAGGCGGCGTGACCACTGATAGATGGATCCCTCCAGCGGCCAGCGGGAGACCAGCGTGCCGAACACCAGCGCGACGATGACCTGACCACCGAACACGATGGGAAACGCCCACCAGAAGCTTGGCCCGGCGGTGGTGAGCGCGAGCCCGAAGATTCCGTAGAGCGCGACGATCGGAGAGATGAAGGCGAATGCGTAGGCAAACGATGACCACAACCGGAATTCGCGTTTGAGAGTGTGCTGGGAACCGACGTGCTCGCCCGTGGTGCTCATCGAAATGCCTCGCATCGGGTAAGGGTGTCGACCATGGTTGCGCTCCTTGAATGGCGTTGAATGCGTTGGGTTTTGGAATCACCCCGGGGTCTGTCTAGATCAGGGCGAGGGGATGCCGTCGCTGCCATGGTCCGATCCTTCTTGGGCTAACAGGGAATGTGGCGCGCCGGGGGGACGGGTGGAATGCGCCTTGGTACACGAGCATGGACTGGTGAACCGGGGTAAGCCACTCGTGGGGCAATAATGACCGGTTTCCGGCCATATCCACCGGGTACGGGGCGTTAAACCGCCAGTGCTGACTTCCGGATTCCGGAAACCGGTCTTGACCCCCTCCGTTGCTGAGTCTTAGCGTCGCCGGCACAGATGCGCTGAGCCGCGCACCCCACGCAGCGTCGCGGCGTCGCCGCTCAGCGAGAGAGAAGCCACACCATGACCCAGCACCGGCCCGCTACCGCCAACTTCGGCTCCATCACCAGCGGCGTGCTGTCCTTCCTCGGCGCGCCCCACGTGCCCACCAGTCGACTCGCTGGCTCCGGTGCGCGCGCAGCTTTCCTGGGCTTCCCGTTCGACGGCGCCAACGCCGCGATCGAGCGTCCCGGCTCGGCCAACGGTCCGCGCGGGCTGCGCATCGCCTCCAACATGTGCTTCCCGTGGTCCTTCGAGTGGGACATCGACCTGTTCGACGCCTACCACCTCGTTGACTGCGGTGACAGCCCGTTGGCGATCGGCAACGCCGTACGCACCCACGAATTGGTCCAGCACGAGATCGCCCAAATCCTGCAGGCCGGCGCCATACCCCTCACCATCGGCGGTGACCATTCGGTCTGCGTGCCCGGGACCCGCGCCTTGTCAGAGCATTTGGGGCCGGACAAGAAGATGGGCTACGTCCACCTCGACGCGCACCTCGACGCCGGGGAGGACATCGGCGGCGAATATCAAACCAACTGCAGCGGACTCGTCCGGGCCGCCGACCTGCCCAACGTCAGCACCAAGAACATGGTCGCCATCGGCGCACGGGGCACCATCAACGTTCCCGACTGGTGGGCCGCAGTCCGAAAACGGGAGATCTCCGTCTACACCATGCGCCAGATCCGGTCACGACCGTTCGAAGAAGTACTCGCCGAAGCACTGGACCGCGCATGGGACGGCGTCGACGGTGTCTACGTATCGTTCGACTGCGACGTCGTGGACTCCGCCTATGCACCCGGCACCACCGGACCCGAACCTGGCGGATTCACCGGACCCGAAATCATCCGCATCGGACAGATGCTCGGCGAACGCGGCGTCGCCGCGTTCGACAACGTCGAACTCTGCCCCATCTATGACCCCAGCGGGATCACCGCCCGACTGGTGTGGGAAGTGCTCTCCCAAATGCTCTACGCCCAAGCCCATCATCACCCCAGCCACGGGTGACGCACCGGCCACGCGGCTAGCGTAGATCCATGACAGCACGACCCGCTGACTGGGAACCCATCGACGCCACCGAACGGGCCATCATCGACTGCCTACGTGAAGACGGCCGAATGGCCAGCTCAACCATCGCGCGGCGCGTGGGGTTGACGGAGAAGACGGTGCGACGGCGCCTGCAGCTGCTCGGCGAGGAACGCGGACTCAAGGTGGTGCCCGTCGTCGACCCGGACCTCATCGGGTTGTCCACCTGTCTCTACCTCGGCATCGTGGTCGACAACGCCAAGCTCGACGACGTCGCCCAACGCATTCGCGCCATGCCCGAGGTCCGCTACCTTGCCTACACCACCGGCCACTGGGACCTCCTTGCCGAAGCGTTCGTCGGCTCACGCGAACATATGGCCGAGTTCCTGCTCAACTCCATCGGCAAGCTGCCCGGGGTCCAGAAATCGGAAACGTTCAATGTCTTGCGGATCGCCAAATTTGGTTACGAATGGGAAGTCCCGCGAGTCCAAACCGCACCACATCCCGCTGTGAGCATCGCCCACCCAACCCGACCGCAAAAACCCGAGACTTAGACACACGTACGGGTTGGGGCGTACTCGGCGCCC
>JAOPUT010000347.1 GCA_025963385.1 Mycobacterium sp. | reverse complement strand
CTATTCGCCGCGGGTGTCGATGACGCGCTGCGCTACGTCGATGAGCTTGGTGTTGGTGTCCTGCGACAGCTGACGCAGCATGCCGAAGGCGCGGACGTCGTCGATCTTGAAACGCTCCATGATGATGCCCTTGGCCTGGCCGATGCGATCTCGGGTCGACAACGCCGACTGCAGCTGCTCACCCTCGCGGCTGGCTAGGATCGCCGCCGCGGCATGCGCGGCGAGGATCATGCCGATGGATTCGGCCTCGCTGTCCCAGAGCTTGGGCTCATATCCGAACAGGTTGAGCGCACCCGCGGTGCGGTCGGCGGTGTACAGCTTGAACGACAGCGCGCTGAGCACGCCGAGCTTGACGACCTCCGGCGCGTAGTTGGGAAAGCGCGGCTCGTTGCGGAAGTCGTCGGTGCGCACCACGATCTCGTCGAGCGCCGCCTCGACGCAGGGACCCTCGTGGTGGCGCATCTGGAGCTCGTCGAGCTTGAACATCAGCTCGCTCGTCGGCGCCAGGGTCTCGAAGCTGTTGGCCTTGCCGACGAGCAGCACCCCGGCGACGTCGACACCGGGGATCAGTTCCTTCGCGGTCGCGGTGACGTCGGCGAGGACGTCGTCGACCTTCCGCAGCGCGATCACCCGCGCCAACTCCGCCATGCGGAGCGCGAGGTCGTGGTTCTGCAACTTCATGACAGCATCTTGCCCCCTAAGACCGTCCGCGAGCACGTTTGTGACACCCGAGGGTGGGAAAGCCCGCAAGTAGGTGTGCTCGGTTGTCGACACCCGAGCAAACCTAGGTCCCGTCGGTTCAGAAAGGAGCCGGCGGGACTGCTGGTTGAACACCGATTATGCCCGAGTCACTCTGTTAGTCGTAGTAGCGTCCGAGACATGGACGGCACGGGCGTGTGGATCCTCGGCGGATACCAGAGCGACTTCTCACGCAACCTCACCCGCGAGAGCATCGACTTCGCGGGCCTCACCGCCGAGATCGTGACATCGACGCTCGAGGCCGCGAGGATCGACGCGGCCGACGTCGGCGTCGTCCACGTCGGGAACGCGTTCGGCGAGATGTTCGCCGCCCAGGGCCACCTCGGGGCCATGCCCGCCACCGTGGTCGACGGACTCTGGGACACCCCGGCCTCGCGGCACGAGGCGGCCTGCGCCTCGGGCAGCATCGCGGCCCTCGCGGCGATCGCCGACCTGCGGTCGGGCGCGTACGAGACGGCGCTCGTGGTCGGGGTCGAACTGGAGAAGACGGTGCCTGGCGACACCGCCGCCCAATACCTCGGCGCCGCCGCATGGACCGGGCACGAAGGCCTGGACGCGAAGTTCATGTGGCCCTACATGTTCTCCCGAGTCGCCGACGAGTACGACCGCCGGTACGGCATCGACGAGGGCCATCTTCGGGCGATCGCGACGATCAACTTCGCCAATGCGCGTCGCAACCCGAACGCGCAGACGCGCGACTGGACGGTACCGACGCTGACCGACGACGACGTGCAGAACCCCATCGTCGAAGGCCGCATCCGCCGCTTCGACTGCAGCCAGATGACCGACGGCGGATCCGGCATCGTGCTGGTCACCGACGACTACCTGCGCGACCACCCCGACGCGAAGCCACTCGCCCGCATCGAGGGCTGGGGACACCGCACCGTCGGCCTCGGGATGCGGCAGAAGCTCGACCGCTCGGCCCAGGACCACTACGTGATGCCACACGTGCGCGGAGCCGTCATGGACGCGTTCGACCGCGCCCGCGTCACGCTCGACGACCTCGACGGCATCGAGGTGCACGACTGCTTCACCCCCAGCGAGTACCTCGCGATCGACCACATCGGGCTGACGGGCCCCGGCGAATCATGGAAGGCCATCGAGAACGGTGAGATCGAGATCGGCGGCCGGCTGCCCGTGAACCCCAGCGGTGGGCTGATCGGTGGCGGCCACCCCGTCGGCGCATCGGGCGTGCGCATGCTCGTCGACGCCGCGAAACAGGTCAGCGGCACCGCAGGCGACTATCAGGTCGACGGCGCACGCACCTTCGGCACGCTCAACTTCGGCGGCAGCACCGCCACCACGGTCAGTTTCGTCGTCGCGAGGAGCAACGCATGAACGTAGAAGTCGTCGGGAAGTTCCTCTCGACGTTGCCGGACGACGACGACCACCCCTACCGCACCGGACCGTGGCGGCCGCAGGCCACCGAGTGGGACGCCGACGACCTGACCGTCGTCGAGGGTGAGCTCCCGCGGGACCTCGACGGCGTCTATCTGCGCAACACCGAGAACCCGCTGCACCCCGCGATGAAGGCGTACCACCCCTTCGACGGCGACGGCATGATCCACCTCGTCGGCTTCCGCGACGGAAAGGCGTTCTACCGCAACAGGTTCGTCCGCACCGACGGATTCGCCGAGGAGGCCGAGGCGGGCGGACCGCTGTGGCCCGGGCTCGCGGAGCCGGTCGGGCTGGCGAAGCGCGACCATGGCTGGGGCGCAAGGACGTTGATGAAGGATGCGTCGAGCACCGACGTGATCGTGCATCGCGGCACGGCGTTGACCAGCTTCTACCAGTGTGGCGATCTCTACCGCGTCGACCCCTTCACCGGTGACACCCTCGGCAAGCAGCAGTGGAACGGTGCGTTTCCGTTCGACTGGGGTGTGTCCGCACACCCCAAGGTCGACGACAAGACCGGCGAACTACTGTTCTTCAACTACTCCAAACAGGACCCGTTCATGCACTACGGCGTCGTGGACGCCGACAACGACCTGGTGCACTACGTCGACGTCCCACTGCCGGGACCGCGCCTGCCGCATGACATGGCGTTCACGCAGAACTACGCCATCCTCAACGACTTTCCGCTGTTCTGGGAGCCCGAGTACCTCGAACGCAACGCCCACGTGGCGCGCTTCCATCGCGACATGCCATCCCGGTTCGCCGTCATCCCGCGCCGCGGCCAGACCTCGCAGATCCAATGGTTCGAGGCCGACCCGACCTACGTCCTGCACTTCACCAACGCGTACGAGGACGGCGACGAGATCGTGCTCGACGGCTTCTACCAGGGCGACCCGGAACCGACCGACAACGGTCTCGGCGACAAGTGGCAGCGCGCCTTCCGCTTCCTCGCACTGGACCGCATGCAGGCGCGGTTGCACCGCTGGCGGTTCAATCTCGTCACCGGCGGCGTCCGCGAAGAGGAACTCTCCGACAGCATCAGTGAATTCGGCATGATCAACCCCGTCAACGCGGGCAGCGACTACCGCTACACCTACGCCGCGACCGGCAAGCCAGGCTGGTTCCTGTTCGACGGCATGCTCAAGCACGACCTCAAGACCGGCGCCGAGGAAAGGTTCGCCTTCGACGACGGCGTGTACGGCAGTGAGACGGCAATGGCTCCGCGATCCAATGTCGCCGCCCGGTCCAGCAGCACCGGCGAGGATGACGGCTACCTCATCACCATCACCACCGACATGAACGCCGACGCCTCGTACTGCCTGGTGTTCGACGCCGCCAGGGTGAGCGACGGGCCGGTGTGCAAACTTGCTCTCCCCGAACGTGTTTCCAGCGGCACCCATTCGACGTGGGCACCGGGGTCGGAGTTGCGCCGCTGGCAGCAGACCGACACCGCCGCAGAGGCGATCGGGCTGTAGGTGGACCAGCCGGGCGGAGTCAACGCCGTCGGCAGAATGCTCGGCGTGCTCGGCGACGAGTGGACCCTGCTGATCGCCCAGCAGGCCCTGCTCGGGATCACGCGCTACGGCGATTTCGCTGCGCGCCTGCCGATCTCGAACGCGGTGCTCACGCGACGGCTGTCGGCGATGACCGAGGACGGCCTGCTGGAGCGCGCCATCTATCGCGACAATCCGCCACGGCACGAATACGTGCTGACACCGCAAGGTCGTTCGCTGTGGCCCGTCCTGACGTCGATCTGGGAGTGGGAACGCCGCTGGGTGCCCCACCACGCCGAGCGGCTGCCGACCATGCACCACGTCATTTGCGATGCCGAGTTCGCACCGATGGTCACCTGCCGGGAGTGCGCTCAGGTCGTGACGGAGAAGGAACTGACCGCCGCATGGGGGCCCAGCGGCTCCTGGCCGCGTTCCATTCCGATCGAGTCGACGCGCCGCCGGTCGGGCGCCGGATCGGCGTCGGGCCGGGCCGGGCTGTTCCCCGAGACCATGAGCATCCTCGGCAACCGGTGGTCGTTCGCGCTTCTCGTCGCGGCGTTCGTCGGCACCACCAGATTCAACGACTTCGTCGAACAACTCGGCGCTCCACCCAGTTCACTGGCAGACCGGCTGCCGATCTTCACGGCGGGCGGCGTGCTGGAGGTCAGTGGCGGCCGCTACCTGCTCACCGAGAAGGGGCGAGCCGTCTTCCCCGTCCTGATCTCCGCGCTGCAGTGGGCCCAGCGCTGGTACGCCGCACCCGAGGGTCCGGCCGTGGTGTTGCGGCACACCCTGTGCGGCAACACCTTCGAGGCCAACCTCACCTGCGATCAGTGCGCAGGACCGCTGCGTGGCGCCGACGTGAATTCGGTCTAGCACTCTCGGCCCGGGAGTGCTAAAACTGGAAGTGCACAGTGATTGGCTGCCCGCCGCGGTGGCGGGCATTCGAGTACTGAGGAGGTGGATTGCTGTGCTTCGTTTTGATCCGTTCAGTGACCTTGACTCGTGGACCCGGAGCTTGCTGACCAGCCAGACCGGATCGACCCGCACTCCGAGGTTCATGCCCATGGACCTCTGCAAGATCGACGATCACTACGTACTGAGCGCCGACCTACCCGGCGTCGATCCAGGTTCCGTCGACGTCGACGTCGACGGGGGCACCCTGACCATCTCGGCCCGCCGCACCGCACGGTCCGAAGAGTCGGCCCAGTGGTTGGCCAGCGAGCGGTTCTTCGGCGGCTATCGCCGACAGCTCTCGCTCGGTGAGGGAATCGACACCACAGCGATTTCGGCGACCTACGAGAACGGTGTACTGACCGTCACCATCCCGTTGGCCGATCGCGCGAAACCTCGCAAGATCGACGTGGTCCACGGGGACTCGCAGAGATCCATTACACCGACGACCGTGGAGGCTGCCTCGGACTGACGTTTCCTCCTTCACGAAGCTCGAGAACCGGCCCGCCAGCGCGCCTCATCGGGGTGCTGGTGGGCCGGGCTCGGCCCGGATGCGCTAGCGGCGCCGGCCCATCCCCGACCAGGCCACGACCATCGCGAACACCGACAGCACCGCGGCCGCCACGACAGCGCCGCCCCCGATGTAGAGCCCGTAGCCCGCGGCAATCGGGTTCCCGACATACAGCCGGTAGTACCACAGCACCAGTACCGCCAATAGCACCGAGATGCCAAGTGCTGCAGTCGAAGCGATCTTCGCGTAAAGGCTGCGCGCCGCCATCGCCGCCGCCACGATCAGCGTCGAGCTCAGCACCACGATGAGCTGCCCGACGCCGAACCCGTTCGGTGGCACGTGGATGACCCCGAGCTTGCCGCCGATCGCGTTGGCCCGGCCGCCGCCGTCGGCGCTGGTGACCAGCCACGGTAGCCACGCGCTCACCAGGAGCACCGCCGAGCACAGCACGACGAACCATCCCGGGCGCAGGCGAGCCATGGGACGAGGGTATCGGGTCGGGACGCCCCCTCGACGTAGGCTGGGCGGATGACGGACCTCCCCGACTGGGCAGGGAAGCTCGACCTGACACCACACCCCGAAGGGGGCTGGTACCGGGAGACGTGGCGCAGCGAGCTGACCCTCGGGCAACCCGCACTACCCTCCGATTACACCGGTCCGCGCAGTGCGGGCACTGCGATCCTGTTCCTCCTGATGCCAGGGCAGCAGTCGGCGTGGCACACGGTGCGCAGCGCCGAGCTGTGGCTGCATCATCGCGGCAGTCCCCTGCTGCTCGAGGTCGGAGCCGAACAGGGCGGCGCCGCAACCCATCTGCTCGGCAGCGACATCGCGGCGGGACAGGAGCCGCAGTTCGTCGTGCCGCCTGGGCACTGGCAACGGGCCAAGCCGCGCGACGACGAGCCCACGCTGGTGAGCTGTGTCGTCGTCCCCGGTTTCGACTTCGCCGACTTTGCGCTCGGCGCACCGACTAGCTGAGCAACTTCACCGCCGCCGACACCAGCGCGGCGTTGTCGGGCGTGACCGAGCCGTCCGGCAGCTTGAGGGTGTCCTCCATGCCGATGCGCGTCTGGACGCCGCACACGCCCGCGTGTTCGAGTAGCGGCCAACAACTTTCGTCGAGTCCGTGCAGCAGGACCGGGGCAGGTGACCCCGCGGCCGCGATCCGCTCCAGCATCGCGTCGGCGACGGCGACGTCCTCGTGACCCTGCAGCTCGATCATCACCCGCATGCAGTGCTGCACCATCGCGGATTCCGCCCACGACGCCGCGGCCTCGAGGTGGAACAGGCCGATCTCGACGCCAAGGCCCTTGCCGAGCAGGACGTCCGCGAGCTCGGGCGAACCGGGCTCGTGCCAGTTGAGCGACGCGAAGTCCGGCAGCACCGTCCAGCCCTCCACCGCCCGGCGCCGCGCATCGGGGTCGGGCAGCGCCCAGAACCCCGTGGTGACCCCGAGCGGCAGCCCAGGCACCGCGGCTCGAACGGCCGTCACGGCGCCGGCGACGACGTCGGGTTCCAGTGAATCCTTGCCATCCGGCGTCTTCGGGTGCATGTGCACCGCCTGGGCTCCGGCCTGGTGCGCGGAGAGCGCCGCGGCGGCCAGCTCCTCGGGTGTGACGGGCAGATTGGGGTGCTGATCAGGGGTGCGGGCACCGTTGATGCAGGCCTTGACATAGATCATGGGTATATCTTCACCCCTCGCGCCCGGGGTTTCCGAAGTAGCGTCTCCGGAATGGAGGGGCACACCATCGTCTGCGGCGACGATCCGCTGGGGTCGCGGATCATCGAGGAGCTCCGCAACGCGGGTCGGGACGTCGCGGTCGTCTTCTCATCGGCCGAGCTGAGGGACGCGGGTATCGGCACGGCGGCAGCGTTGATCTGCGCGGACGACGACGATGCCCTGAACCTTGAAATTGCCTTGCTGGCAAGGGAACTCAACCCGGCGGTGCGGGTGGTCGCGAGACTCGGCAACAGCGTGTTGCGCGAGGCGGTGGCCATGGGCAACGGTCCTGGCGCGATCCTCGACGTTGCGGACTTGGCTGCCCCGTCGGTGGTCGAGGCGTGCCTGTCGCGTACGACGCACTCGATGTCGGTGGCGGGGACCGAATTCGTCGTCTCGGGAACGGACGCACCACGGGCGGCGACGCTGCGCGAACTCTTCGGCGACCTCGCCCCGGTAGCGGTGCTCCGCGGTGAGAACTCCGACGCTGCCGGCGAGGTCGTCGCATGCCCTGGCCGTGACGAGCGGGTCTCGGAGGGCGACTGGACGGCCATGATCGGCACGGCGGAGGAACTGGTCGCCCAGGGCATCGCGGTGGCGCCGTCGGGGCCGCCGACCGAGGTGGGCCACCGCGGGGCACGCGGCCATCACGCGCGTCGGCGCAAACCGCTCAAACGCGTCCTCGATACGCTGCGGACCTTCCGTGACGACGTCAACCCCAACTTCTTCAAGGCGTTCGCCGCGTCGATGACCCTGCTGCTCAGCGCGACCGTGCTACTGCGGTTCTGCTATCACAAGCCCGGCATGAGCATCATCGACGCGCTGTACTTCTCCACCGAGACCATCGCGACGGTCGGCTACGGCGACTTCAGCTTTCAGGACCAGCCCACCTGGCTGCGCCTGTTCGGCATCGCGCTGATGTTCGCGGGCGTCACCTCGACGGCGGTGCTGATGGCCTTCGTCGCCGACCTGCTGCTGTCGCGGCGCATCGCACAGAATGCGGGTCTGCGCAAGGTTCGAGAACTGCAGGACCACATCGTCGTCGTGGGGCTCGGCTCGTTCGGCATCCGCGTCGTCGCCGACCTCAAGGCGGCCGGGCACGACGTGGTGGTCATCGAGCGCAGCCCCGACAACCGCTTCCTGTCGTCGGCCGCTGAACTGGGCGTGCCCGTGATCTTCGGTGACGCAACGCTTCCCGCCACCCTCGACTCGGCGCGCATCGACGACGCGGTGGCCGTCGCGGTGTTGACCCAGTCCGACATGGTGAACATCGAGACGGGCATCGTGCTGCGCGAGCGCCTCGGGGCGCGCTGGATGCGGTCGGCCACGACGCCGGGCGTGCCCGTCGTGCTGCGCGTCTACGACAGGACCCTCGGCGCGGCCGTCGCGCAGCGGTTCGGCTTCGAGAACGTGCGCTCGACGGTGGAGCTCGCGACGCCGTGGTTCATCGGCACCGCGATGGGCCTGCAGGTGTTCGGCACGTTCTCGGTGGGCCAGCAGTCGTTCATGCTCGGCGGCGTCGAGGTCGAGCCGGGCAGCGAGCTCGACGGTCTGCGGATGGCCGACATGTCGACCCAGACTCGCGTCATCGCGATCGCGTCCCCCGGCGGCCCGGCCCGGCTGCATCCGCGCCGCGACACTCACTTGTCAGCCGGTGACACCGCATACCTCGTCGGGCCGTACCGCGAACTGTTGGAGACGCTGCACAAGGGCCGGCGCGACGTCGCAGTGCGTTGACCGGACACCCACTGCACGCTTGTCGTACCTGAACCGCGAGAAGGCCCGTCGACATGCGTGCGGTCGGCGCGTAGCTAGATACCCAGCACCCTCAGCGCGTTGCCCTTGAGGATCAGCGCCTCGACCTCGGCTCCGAGGTTCAACTCGGCGAATTCCCTCGTCCAACGATCCATGTGGACGTACGGATAGTCCGTGCCGAACAGCGCCTTGGTTTGAAGTTGCCGACCGAGTGCCTTGACCAGGGGTGGCGGGAAGTACTTCGGCGCGTAGCCGGACAGATCGAGGTACACGTTCGCCTTGTGCGCGACGATCGCGATCTGCGCGTCGACCCAGGGCACCGCGGGATGTGCCATCACGATGGTCAACCCCGGGAAGTCGGCGGCGACGTCGTCGAGCAGCATCGGATCGCTGTAGCGCATCTTGATGCCATGTCCGCCAGGCAATCCCGAGCCGAGTCCGGTCTGCCCGGTGTGGAACAGCGCGGGCACCCCTGCGGCCGCGATGGCCTCGTAGATGGGGTAGAACGTACGGTCGTTGGGCTCGAATCCCTGCACACTCGGATGGAATTTGAACCCGCGCACCCCCAGCGCGACCTGCTCGCCGACCCGCGTCACCGCGCGTTCACCCTGTAGCGGGTCGACCGTGCCGAACGGGATCAGTACGTCGTTGTTGCGCACCGCGCCCGCGATCAGGTCCTCGACGGAGTTCGGCGGATGACCCGTCGCCGTCTCGGCATCGATCGTGAACACCACGGCCGCGGCGTTGCGCTGCCGATAGTGCGCGGCGAGGTCGTCGACGGTGGCGGCGGCCGCATCGCCCATCCTGAAGTACGACCTGGTGGCGTCGACGAGTTCGTCGTCGTATGCGTTGTTTCCGTGGCAGTCCACCTCGACGTGGGTGTGGATGTCGATGGCCGTGACCGCATCGAAGTCGATGCCGTACTCGTAGCGTTCGGTCATGGTTTGCGCGCCAGGATCTGGTCGACGCCCATCCGGCCCTGCTCGAACGCCAGTCCACCGCCGACGAGGTACAGCCGCCACACCCTCGCGACCTCCTCCCCCTGCAGCGCCACGAACTCGTCGTAGAACGTGTCGAACGTCTCGAGCCAGTGGTCGACGGTCTTCACGTAATGCTCGCGCATGGCCTCGACGTCGCGGATCTCGAACCCGGCGTTCTCCAAGTGGCGGATGGTCTGCCACAGCGGCCGCATGTGCATGTCGGGGGCGATGTAGGACTCGATGAAGGGGCCGCCACCCGGCGCAGTGCCCTCGCGCCGTGACATCTGTTGCAGCAGAAGCCTACTGCCCGACTTGAGCGCACCGAGCATCGTCGACACGTAGGTGGGGTAATTGCCCTCGCCGACGTGCTCACCCATCTCGATCGAGCTCACCGCATCGAACGTCGCTGGCTCGTCCGACAATTCGCGGTAGTCCTGGAGTCGGACCTCGACGAGACTGCCAAGCCCCTCGGCGGTGACGCGCTCGGTGATGAAGTCGCGCTGCTCCGCCGACAGCGTGATGCCGGTCGCGTGCACACCGAACTTGCGCGCCGCGTAGAGGATCATCGAGCCCCAGCCGCAGCCGACGTCGAGCAGCCGCTGGCCTTTCTTGAGCTCCAGCTTGCGGCAGACCAGATCGAGCTTGGCCGACTGCGCGTCGTGCAGTGACATGGCCGAATCGGTACCGGAATCGACGTAGTACGCCGACGAGTAGGCCATGTGATCGTCGAGCAGCAGCTTGTAGAAGTCGTTGGACAGGTCGTAGTGGTGCGCGATCGCGGCGCGGTCGCGGCCGCGGGTGTGCAACCGCCCCGCCAGACGTGCCTCCGAGGCAGGAGGCTTCGGGGGCGGCCCGACGGCGCCGAGCCTGGCCGCTGCGAAGCCCGCGCTTGCCTTGTCGCGCAACGAGACCGACGGGCGGCGCTTGGCCGACATTGCCCACGCCCGACGGAAGCCGTCGGCCATGTCGCCATCGACGTCGATGTCGCCGGTCACGTAGGCACGGGCCAGCCCCATCTCCCCTGGCGCCCACAGCAGCCTGCGCAGCGCGCGACGGTTCTTGATCACCAGCACCGGACCGTCGGTGGGTCCTGCCTCGGTGCCGTCCCACGCCCGGATGCGCACGGGCAGTTCGACGCCCGCGCCGTCGCGGATCAGGTCCGCGAGGCGGCGGGCGACCGTCACGCGAAGACCGACTTGAACTTGTCCAGCGACTCGCGGATGTCGCCCTTGAGCGCGCCCGCCACGATCATGCCGATCGGCCCGAACAACGCCGGTCCGCCCAGATGGACGTCGAACGTCACCGTGGAGCCCGTCTCGGCAGGTTTGATCTTGCCGATCAGCTTGACCTTCACGCCGCCCTTGCCGTCACCGTTGAGCGTCATGCTCTCCGGCGGCTTCCAGTTGACGATCGTCCACTGGATCAGGTTCGGCATGCCTTTGACCTCGACGATGGACACCAGCTTGGTGCCCTTCTCCAGGGTGTCGGGCAACTTGCTGCGCCAGACCCGGTGGATGCTCAGCCACTCCTTGTAGCGCGACAGGTCCGAGGCGGCGTCCCACGCCTTCTCCGGCGACAGCGGCACATCGACGGAGACCGAGAGCTTGGCCATGCCTAGGAGACTGGCGGCGGTCCGGCGGGCGGGGCGGGTGGCGCCGCGGGTGGAGGCTGCTGCGGCGCCGCATTGTTCTCGACGGCCTTCTTCGCCGCCTCCTGCACCTTGTCAACGTGCCCGGCGTACTTGCCTTGGGTCTTCTTGTCCACCAGATCGCCGGCCTTCTCGATGGCCTGATCGACCTTGTCGGCGTTCTTCGACGCCAGGTCCTTCACCTTGTCCAGGAATCCCATGACTCCACCCTAATCACTCGAGCTGCTAGTCCGACCGCCAGAGGCGACGCTTCTCTCCCAGTATCCGACCCTGTACCCACCAGACGACCTCGATCAATCCTGCCGCCGCCACTCCGATGGCCAGGGCGGTCGTCGTCATCGCCACGTTGGACGGATCGAGCATGAAGGCCTTCCTCGCCAGCGGTAGCGAGAAGATCACCACGTACGCCAGCGCCGAGACGCCGACCAGTGCGACCCGCCACCACTCGTACGGCCGGGCCACCACGGCGAGCACCCACAGCGCGCCCACCAGAAGGGTGATCAACGCCGCGGTGGACGCCTGCATCTGTTGCACGTCCGTCGAGGCGCGGCCCTCGTAGGCCAGCAGGTAGCTCGCGAACGTCGCGGTGCCGACGATCAGGCCGCTCGGCAGGGCCGACGACATCACGCGGCGGACGAAACCGGTGTGGGCGCGCTCGCGGTTGGGTGCCAGCGACAGTACGAACGCAGGAATGCCGATGGTGAACCAGGCGGCGATCGTGACGTGGATGGGCTGGAACGGGAACAACAGCGGATCGGTGCCGAAGACCTTGGCCGACAGCCCTGCCACCCCCACCAGTACGGCGAGCAGCACCGAGTACACCGTCTTGGTGAGAAACAGGTTCGAGACTCGTTCGATGTTGCCGATCACCCGCCTGCCCTCGCCGACGACGTACGGCAGGGTTGCGAACTTGTTGTCCAGCAACACTATCTGAGCCACCGAACGCGAGGCGGAGCTCCCGGAACCCATCGCGACACCGATGTCGGCGTCCTTGAGCGCCAGCACGTCGTTGACGCCGTCACCGGTCATCGCCACGGTGTGGCCTCGGGACTGCAACGCGTGCACCATCGCCCGCTTCTGGTCGGGCCGCACCCGGCCGAACGTGGTGTATTCGGCCAGCGTGTCCGCCAGCGCATCGGTCTCCTCGGGCAGCTGGCGCGCGTCCATCGTCTGGCCGTGCAGACCGAGGCTGCCTGCCACCGCACCGACGGAGACGGCGTTGTCGCCGGAGATGACCTTGACCGTGACCTTCTGGGCGGCAAAGTAGTCCAGCGTCTCGCGGGCATCCGGCCGCACGCGTTGTTCGAGCACGACGAGCGCCACCGGAGTGACGACACCCGGCGCGTCGGGTGCGTCGACCGACCGGTCCGACGAGCCGAGGAGCAGCACGCGCAGCCCCTTCGCACCGATCTGCTCGGCCACCTCGGCATCCGGAGAGGCGGGATCGAGCAACACGTCGGGTGCTCCGATCACCCAGTTGCCGTGTGTCCCATAGGAGGTGCCGCTCCACTTGGTCGCCGACTTGAACGGCGCACTGGCGGTAGCCGTCCAGCCCGGGGGCTTGTCGTAGGCCTCGCCGATGGCCTGCATGCTGGCGTTCGGGCGATGGTCGTCGGCGGCGAGGGACGCCAGCGCGTCCGCGCAGTCGGCTTCGGTGAACGTCTTGAGATCGCTGACGCGCATGCCGTTCTCGGTCAGCGTCCCCGTCTTGTCGGCACAGACCACGTCCACCCGGGCCAGCCCCTCGATGGCGGGCAGCTCCTGAACCAGACACTGGCGCCTGCCGAGGCGCACCACCCCGACCGCGAACGCGATCGACGTCATCAGGACCAGCCCCTCGGGCACCATCGGCACCAGCGCACCGACCATGCGCAGCACCGATTCCCGCCATCCGACGTCGGTGGTGAACAACTGCGTATAGATGGTCAGCAGGCCGGCGGGGATGAGCAGGTAGGTGATGACCCGCAGGATCGTGTTGATGCCGCTGCGCAGTTCGGACTTCACCAGCGTGAACTTGCTGGCCTCGTCGGCGAGCTTGGCGGCGTAGGCGTCGCGCCCCACCTTCGTCGCGCGGTACGCCCCACTGCCCGCGACGACGAAGCTGCCCGACTTCACCTCGTCACCCGCGTCCTTGGCCATCGGGTCCGCTTCGCCGGTGAGCAGTGACTCGTCGACCTCGAGATTGGCCTCTTCGAGGACTTCGCCGTCGACCACGATCTGATCGCCGGGCCCGAGCTCGATCACGTCGTCGAGCACCACGTCGCTCGGTGGCCGCGGTCCGGTCCCGGATTGCCTGCGCACCACCGGTTTCGCCTGACCGACGATCGCCAGCTTGTCCAACGTCTGCTTGGCCCGCAGTTCCTGGATGATGCCGATCGCGCTGTTGGCGACGATGAGGATGCCGAACAACCCGTTGATGAGCGATCCGGTGGCCAGCACGATGAGCAGCAGCACGCCGAGGATCGCATTGATCCGGGTGAGGACGTTGGCGCGGACGATGTCCTCGACACTGCGCGCTGCCCTGGTCGGCACGTCATTGGTCTGACCGTCGGCGACGCGCTGCGCCACCTCGGCGTCGGTGAGCCCGACGGCGAGCGCGCTACTCATCGGTCCTGAATTCTCTTCGCGCAAGCGCTCATCGGGAGAACGTCCCCTTGCCGCCCTCGTCGTAGTACTCGAGCTTCAGCGTGCTCCCGTCGAACGTGGCCGTCGATGCGCTGCCTGGCGGCGAGTTCTCGGTGACGAAGCCGACGCTGAACACGTCTCCGTCCCAATGCTTGAGGGGGAAGACGAGTTTGGGCCCGAGGGCCACCTGGAGGCCGTCGCCCTGCTGCGTCACGCGGGCGGGTCCCCAGAAGGAGTTGGCATAGTCGCCGACGTAGGAGGCCAGCGGCTTGGCGGGCGCGGGCTTGGCAGGCGGTGGCTTGCCGACGAGCGATCCCACGGGCTGTTCCATCTGCGCGAAGGCGGCGCCGTACAACGTGAACCAGTCCTCGCGCACCTGCCCGAACTGGACGAGGTCGGCGAATTCGGCGGTGAGCGTCTCTGGCACGCCCGACGGAGTGGCGTTGGTGAGCGCCACGATCGCCACGTCGGCCGAGGGCAGGATCACGAAGTTGGTGCCGGAACCGAGCTCGAACGCACCCGAGTGGCTGAGCTGTGTCCTGGCGTCCGACGTGGTGCCGACGTTGAACCCGTAGCCGTAGAAGCCATTCCGCGCGGACGGATCGGTCGCCCGGTCCGACACGCTCTGCGGGGTGATCGCGGGCAGCAGCGCCTTCGGGTCGACGATGTTCTTGCCGTCGTAGGTGCCGTTGCCCAGCATCATGGCCAGCCAATGCGTCATGTCGTTGGCGGAGCTGCTGACACCGCCCGCAGGCGCCTCGGGCTGGGGGTCGCGTACGTAGGTGGGTTCGTACTTGCCGTCGACGTGGATGTGTCCCAGCGCGCGGTCGGGACGCGCCATGAACTCGTCGAAGCGCGAGGTGGTCGACGCCATCCCGAGCGGCTTGTACAGCACGTCCTGACTGAGGTCCTCCCACGGCACGCCCGCACCGACGGCGACCGCCTCGGCGCCGGCGGTCAGCCCGAAATTGGTGTAGGCGTAGGTGATTCGAAACGGGTCGAGCGGGTAGTCCCGCAGTCGCGTCAGTATGTACTGGCGATCGTAGCCCATGTCCTCGAGCAGATCGCCGGCGTGGTCGGGCAGCCCGGACCGGTGCGAGTACATGTCGCCGACGGTCACCATCCTCGTGACGGCGGGGTCGGACAGTGCGAACCACGGCAGCTTCTCGACGATGGGCGTATCCCAGCTGATGGCGTTCAGCCCCACCTGGTGTGCGACGACGGTGGCGCCCAACGGCTTGGACAGCGATGCCAGCTGGAACACCGTGTCGGGGTCGACCTTGTTCGCGGGGTCATTCCCCTTGGTGACGTCCTTTACACCGAATCCCTTGGCATAGACCGTCTTTCCACCGTGAACCACGGCCACGGACATCCCCGGTATGCCGGACTTCTTCATCAGCTCGTCGACGAGACCGTCGAGCTTGCCGACCGCCTTGTCGACCGCGTCCTTCGGCAACGGCTGTGCCGCCTCCTGCTGAGGAGGGACGTCGGACGTCGCGGAACCAGCGGACATCGTCGCCGGGGCAGCGTCACAACCAGCCAGCAGGGCCACGGCGGCAAGGACGCACGACAGTGACCGGGTCGACCTCGAGGCGCTCACACCAGCACGTTAGCTGGTCACGCTCTCCACCACGCGTCCAATCGGGCCGACGCGGGTTCGATGCGTTGACCTGGCTTCGGTGTGACGACGCGGACCCCGTCACCCTCGGCGGCGATCAGCAACCGCTCGACGGGCTCGGACCAGGGGTGCGGCGCCAGCCGGAAGGTCGCCCAGTGGATCGGCACCAGCAGGCCACCGTCGGTGACGTCGCGGTGCGCGCGCACGGCGTCCTCGGGATTCATGTGGATGTCCGGCCAGCCGGGGTGGTAGGCGCCGACCGGCATGAGCGTCAGGTCGAAGGGGCCGTATTCGGATCCGATGTCGGCGAAGCTCCTGGTGTACCCCGTGTCGCCGCCGAAGAAGGCGCGATGCCGCGGCCCGATGATCGCCCACGACGACCACAGCGTGACGTCGCGCGTCAGGAAGCGGCCCGAGAAGTGCCGCGCAGGCGTGCAGACGAGCTCGAGCTCACCGAGGTGTGCGCTCTCGTTCCAGTCGAGTTCGACGATCCGTTCGGCGGGGATGTGCCACGCCCGGAGATGCGCGCCGATGCCGAGCGGTACGAAGAACGTGGCGCGCTGGGTGAGTGCGAGCTGCTTGATGGTGTCGACGTCGAGATGGTCGTAGTGGTCGTGGCTGATGATGACGGCGTCGATCGCGGGCAGCGCCTCGAGTTCGGCGGGCACCTCGTGCAGCCGCTGGGGGCCGACCGCGCGCGACGGTGAGCACCGCTCGCTCCACACGGGGTCTGCGAGGATCCGATAGCCGTCGACCTCGATCATCGCCGACGAGTGGCCGTACCACGTCGTCGCCAGGTCGGTGGCAGGCACGCTCGGGTCTGGCGTGACCAGCGGGACGGGCTGGGCGGGACGTTGATCCGCGCTGCCGCCGATGACCTCACGCGCGAGCATGAACTGCTCCTGGCGCGTGAGGCTGGTCCCTGAGGCGGGCTCGAGGTTGACGAAGACGCCGTCGTGATAGTTGGGCGAACGCTTGGTGGTGCCGTCGATCTCGACCGGCGAGGCGCCCAGTGCCTCGGGCGCCCCCTGCAGCGCACGCAGGGCCAGGCCGCCACCGACGACCGCTGCCGTGCCGCCGATCAGACGTGCCGCCCGCCAGAACACTTAGGCGCCCTGGAACTTGGCGGGCCGCTTCTCGATGCGCGCCACCTGTGCCTCGATGATGTCCTGGCTGCCCCAGGCCTTGTCGAAGAGCTCCTTATGGGCAGGCCACGGATCCTCGTAGGCGCCGTCGTCGTTGAGCACGCGCTTGGCGTGCTGCAGCGCCAGCGGGGCGAACCCGGCGATCTCGGCCGCCCAGGCCTGGGCGTCGGCCAGGGTGCCGAGGCGGTTGGCCATCCCCGTCTGCAGGGCGGTCTCGGCGCTGAGCCGCTCGGCGGCCATCAGCATGCCGCGGGCCCGTCCTGCGCCGACGAGCGACGTGAGGCGGCGGATGCTCCAGTTGTCCAGCGCGATGCCGTACTTCGCGACGGGGAACTGGAAGTAGGCCTCGGGGGCGACGACGCGCAGGTCGCAGATCATCGACAGGATGACACCGGCGCCGATGGCGGGTCCGTTGATCGCGCCGATGACGGGAAGCGGGGCCTGATCGATCGCGATGTTGAGTGCCCTGGCCTTCTCGGGTAGCTCGTCGGCGACGCCCTGACCGCCGGAGAGATCAGCTCCGGAACTGAACACGTGGCCCCCGCCGGTCAGGACGATCGCGCGCACCTCCTGGTCGGCGGCCTTCTCGATCGCCTCCCGCAGTCCGTCGACCAGTTCGCTGTTGAGCGCGTTGCGCCGCTCGGGACGCTGCATCTCCAGGGTCAGTACGTCACCGTCTCGGGTCACACCAATCATGACTAGAGACTATCGACCCGCCCGATAGCCTTGCCTCGTGAGCCGGATCGGCGCGATGGCGCTCCGCGATGCCGTCCTCGACGAGGGGTCCTTCGTCAGCTGGGACGAGGCACCGCTCGACGTGGGCGCCGACGCGCAGTACCGCCGCGAACTGGCCGCCGCCAGGGAAGCCACCGGGCTCGACGAGTCGGTCCTGACCGGCGAGGGCACCGTCTTCGGTCGCCGCGTGGCCGTGGTCGCGAGCGAGTTCGACTTCCTCGCCGGGTCGATCGGGGTGGCCGCCGCCGAGCGGATCACCGCGGCCGTGGAACGGGCGACCGCCGAGCGACTGCCACTGGTGGCGTCGCCGAGTTCGGGCGGCACCCGCATGCAGGAGGGCACCGTCGCCTTCCTGCAGATGGTCAAGATCTCGGCAGCCGTCGAACTGCACAAGCAGGCGCACCTGCCCTACCTGGTCTACCTGCGGCATCCGACGACGGGCGGGGTGTTCGCGTCGTGGGGTTCGCTGGGCCACGTCACCGCGGCCGAACCCGGCGCGCTGATCGGCTTCCTCGGGCCGCGGGTCTACGAGCACCTCTACGGCGAGCCGTTCCCGAAGGGAATTCAGACCGCCGAGAACCTTCACCGGCACGGCGTCATCGACGGCGTCGTCCCCATCGAACTGCTGCGCTCGACGCTGGATCGCGCGCTCAAGGTGCTGTCGGACCAACCGGGCCAGCCACCTCAGGCGCCCGCCGCGGAGTCCATCCCCGACGTGCCCGCGTGGGATTCGGTGGAGATCTCGCGCCGTCCAGACCGGCCCGGCATCGGCTACCTGCTGCGGCACGGCACCACGGAGCGGGTGTTGCTGTCGGGTACCGGCGGCCATGGCGAGGCGGCGACCACGCTGCTGGCACTGGCCAGATTCGGCGGGCAGCCCGCGGTGGTGGTCGGGCAGCAGCGCGGCGTCGGCGGCGGGCTCGCCGGACCGCAGGCACTACGCGAGGCGCGACGGGGCATGGCCTTGGCGGCCGGGCTTCGACTGCCGCTGGTGCTCGTCATCGACACTCCCGGCCCTGCGCTGTCGACAGAGGCCGAGGAGGGTGGCCTCGCGAGCGAGATCGCCAGGTGTCTGGCCCAACTCGTCACGTTGGACACCCCGACGGTGTCGGTGTTGCTCGGGCAGGGCAGCGGCGGCCCCGCCCTCGCGATGGTGCCCGCCGACCGCGTGCTCGCCGCACTGCACGGCTGGTTGGCGCCGCTGCCACCGGAGGGCGCCAGCGCGATCGTGTTCCGCGACGTCGACCACGCGCCGGAACTGGCTGCGGCCCAAGGCATCCGGTCAGCCGACCTGTTGCGCAACGGAATCGTCGACGCGATCGTGCCAGAGCCGCACGACGCCGCCGACACTCCGTTGGACTTCACCCGACGCCTCTCGGCGACGATCGCCGTAGAACTGCACTCGCTACGGTCTCTGACCGCCGAGGAGCGGTTGGCGTCGCGCTTGCGGCACTACCGCGGGATCGGCCTGCCGGGATGACCTGCCTTTGCGCCGAACGTTAGCGGCGCCGGAACAGCTCCGCAGGCCTGCCTCGGCCCGCGGCCACGACGCGTCCAGTCGCCTCCAGCTGGGGTTCCATGACACGTCGAAACCAGTCCCGCTGCAAGGACTCTCCCGCGATGGCCTCGTGCGCCGACCGCAGCGCCCGCAGGGTGAACTCGGCGCCGAGCAGGCCGTCGGGATCGGGGCTCGCCGCGTAGCGTGGGCGCAGATCCTCCACCGCGCGGCCGACGATGCCGCCGTGCCCGTACGGCAACCGGCCGGGGTTCGACGTCGGCATCAGTCGGGTGCGATCGGGGAAGCGCATCGCTATCCGGTCAGATCGCACGACGGAGAGGAAGGCCACCGAGAGCACCCACCCGCGGTCGTCACGCCGGGGATCGTCGAACACGTGCAGTTGCCTCGGTCGTAGCCCGCGCACCCCCGCCTTGGTTCGCAGCGCTCGGTCCACGGCGTCGGCCAGTCGCTCCTCCTCGTGCAGGAAGGTGCCGGGGAGCGCCCATCCGGTGTCGTCGTTGCGTCGCACCTCGAGCACCAGCAGTTCCGAACCGGCCTCGTCGAGCGTGAGAAGCGCGGCGTCGACCGCCACCGATGGCCTGGGGTAGTCGGCGAGGGTCTTCCCGGCGCCGTCACGGTGAATCGGAATTCTTGTCGGCCTCTCTGTGTATGTTGTATTTAGCTCATTATTGCGCAAAAAGTTCAGGGGGGGCGACATGACGTTGACGACGGCACAGATCGATCGGGCCTGCGGGGTGCTGCTAGCCACCGCGGCAGGTGACGCGCTTGGCGCGCCATATGAATTCGAGCCGGCGAGGGGGCCCGAGAAGGTCGTGGCCATGGTGGGCGGCGGCGCCTTCAGGTGGGCGCCCGGCGAGTGGACCGACGACACGTCCATGGCGATCGCCATCGCCGAGGTCGCCGCAACGGGTGTGGACCTGCGCGAGACGTCCGCGCAGGACGCCATCGTCGAGCGCTGGCACGGGTGGTCGCGAACGGCCACCGACGTGGGGAACCAGACCCGGAGCGTGCTCGATCGGGCCAAGGCCGAAGGCGGTTGGGCCGCAACCGCATTGGCAACGTCGCGAGCACTGCACGAACGCAGCCGACACACCGGTGGCAACGGGGCCCTGATGCGCACGGCGCCTGTGGCGCTGGCCTACCTGGGAGACGACGAGGACGCGCTCGTCAGCGCAGCCCGGGAGATCAGTGCACTGACGCACTTCGATCCCGACGCGCAGGACGCGTGCGTGCTGTGGTGCTGCGCCATCCGCCACGCGGTACTGACCGGCGAGCTGGACGTGCGGGTCGGGTTGAGCCGTCTCGACGAGGACCGGCGCGCCACGTGGGCCGAGCGCCTCGACCTGGCGGAGGCGTCGCAGCCGGCGGACATTCCCAACAACGGCTGGGTCGTCGCGGCGCTGCAGGCCGCGTGGTCGGCGATCGTCGTGACCGACACCGGCGAGGGCAGGCGGGCCGAGCACCTCACCCGTGGCCTTGACGCAGCCGTGCGGTCGGGCAACGACACGGACACGGTGGCGGCCATCGCAGGCGGTCTGCTCGGTGCGACGTACGGCGCGTCGGCGGTCCCCGGCAGCTGGCGGCGCCTGATGCACGGCTGGCCGGGTCTGTGGGCTCGAGACCTGGTGGCGCTGACCAACCGCATCATCGGGGCGGACGGGGACTTCCCGCGTCCGGTCGGCCCGAGGATCGCGCAGCAACACCCCTACGACGAAGGCGTCTGGCTCGGCAATGCCGCGGCTCTGCTCGACCCTCCCGACGGCGTCGACGCCATCGTCTCGATGTGCCGGGTGCACGACGACGATCTGCCTGCCGGCGTCGAGCAGATCGACGTGCGGCTGATCGACCGCGACGGCCCGGAGTCCAATCCGAATCTCGACTTCGTGCTGACGGACACGGTCGAGCTGATCGATCGGCTGCGCAGTGACGGCAGGACGGTACTGGTGCATTGCCACGGCGCCTACAGCAGGACGCCGACGGTGGGCGCACTGTACGGCGCACTGGTGTGCCGCGCAGGCATGGAGGAATCGCTCGCCGCCGTCCTGGAGGTGCTGCCGGGCGCGAACCCGAACCCGGGCTTTCGCTCCGCGCTGAAACACCTCGCCTCCTGACGTAGACCGCGTCGCGGTGGCATTGTGGACACCGTGGACTCGGTGCTGCACTTCGCCGGAAACTTTTGGTGGCTGATCTTTCCCCTCGGCGGGGTGATCGGCGGCGGCGTGCGGGCTATCGCCGCCGCCAATGACCGTCGTGCCGAGCGCAGGCTCGAGCGGTACCGCATCAAGCAGCAGACCAAGATCGCGGTGGCCGAGGCGTCCGGGCGCGGCAAGGTCGACGAGGCGGTCGCCCGACGGGAGATGACGAAGGTCGGCGCGCAACACGACCGGGTCGACGGGCGGTGGCTCGACTACGAGATGGACATCGCCAAACTGCTGGACTTCCCGATGATGACCGACATGCGGCAGCCCCTGACGGTCGCCTTCCACAAGGCCCGCAGCCGCGCCGATCTTCTGCGGCCTGCCTCTGTGGACGACGTGCTTGGCGACCGGGCAGCGCAGCTCGACTACCGCGATGCGGTGCACGACTACGCGTCGGCCTTCGACGTCGCCGAGGCCGAGGCGATCCGCAGACGGCGGAGCGACTTCTCCGCCGAGGGACAGGATCGGCTCGAGCGCGCTCAACACCTGCTGCGGGTGGCGTCAGATGAGGCGGCGACGCCGCACGAGCGCCAGAGCGCCTACGCCAAGGCCCGCCACGAACTCGACGGGCTGATGGTTCTGCCCGCCGTCACCAGGGCGAGCATCGAACGCAGGATCGCGGGCGAGATCGAGGCGTAGGTCGGCGTCCGCCCGCGTTCGTGAAACGTGGGCGGATTTCGGGCCGCTTTTCCGCCCAGGTTTCACGAACGCCGGAGGGCCGTTCTAACCGAGCGCGTACCGCTGAAGGGTCGGCGCCAGCCAGTCCACGAGTTCCTCGCGGCTCATCGCGACGACCGGCGGGAGCCGTAGGACGAAGCGGCACAGCGCCATGCCGAGCACCTGCGTGGCAATGAGACCGGCGCGGCGTGGCGCATCGTCGGGCACGAACTTGGCGATCGCGGGCAGCAGCTGGCCCGCGAAGATGTCCGTCATGCGTTGTGCCGCTTCGGCATTGGTAGTGGCTGACCTGAGAAGCACGACCAGCGCCTCGTCGTCCTCCCAACGCGCCAAGAAGTGCGACACCAGCGCGCGGCCCAGGTCCGCGGGCTCGATGTCGGACAGGTCGGGGAACTGCAGATCGAACTCCGCTGCCGCCGCGAACAACTGATCCTTGTTCCCGAAGTAGCGCATCACCATCGACGGGTCGATGTTCGCGTCGGCGGCGATCATCCGGATGGTGGCGGCCTCGTACCCCGATTCGGCGAACCGCTCCCGGGCCGCAGCCAGGATGACGGCCTTCGTCTGATCGGCCTTGATGCCCATGCCAACGAGTGTAGGCCAACAGCTGTTGACTTTCCTTCAACCCGCGCGCACCATGGAAATGCCAACAAATGTTGGCATTTGCGACACCCCAGGAGAATCCCGTGAAAGACACCGACGTTCTCATCGTGGGAGCCGGCCCGACCGGTCTGACTCTCGCAGCATCACTGCTGCTCAAGGGCGCAACGGTCACCCTCGTCGACCGCCAGGCCGAGGGTGCCAACACCTCACGCGCCGCAGGCGTGAACGCCCGCACACTCGAGGTGCTGGAGCACATCGACGTCACCCGCCGCCTCGTCAAGGAGGGCATCGAGGCACCCCGGTTCGCCATCCGCGACGGCGCCAAGAAACTGCTCTCCATCGACTTCAGCGGACTCGAGACCGACTACCCGTTCACCCTCCTGGTCCCGCAGTCCACGACGGAGCGACTCTTGCTCGACCGCGTGCACGAACTCGGCGGTGACGTCGTCAGGCCCAAGGTGCTCGTCTCGATCGTCCAGGATGCCGAAGGGGTCACCGCGACGTTCGAGGACGGTGACACCGTTCGGGCCCGCTACGTCGTCGGGGCGGACGGCATGCACAGCACCGTGCGCGAACAGGCGGGCATCGGTTTCACCGGCGGCGCCTACGAGCACTCGTTCGTGCTCGCCGACGCCCGACTCACCGGAGACGCCCCCACCGACGAGGTGCGCCTGTTCTGGGCGAGCGAAGGGCTCACGGTCGTCGCTCCACTGCCCAACGGCGACTTCCGCATCGTCGCACCCGTCGACGAGGCGCCAGAGGTGCCGTCGCTCGAGTTCGTCCAGACGATCCTCGATGCCCGCGGCCCCGGGAACATCACCGTCACCGGCATCACCTGGGGCTCCCGCTTCCGGATCCACCACCGCGTTGCCGACACCTACCGCGCGGGCCGGGTCCTGCTCGCCGGGGATGCGGCCCACGTGCACAGCCCGGCAGGCGGTCAGGGGATGAACCTTGGCATCCAGGACGCCGTCGCCTTGGCCGATACCCTGTCGGCCGTCCTCGGTGGCGCCCCGGACCCGCTGCTCGACGAGTACAGTGCGCGTCGTCGGCCGATCGCCAAGCAGGTCGTCGCACTGACCGACCGGCTGACCAAGCTCGCCACCCTGCCCCGCCCACTTCGTCCGTTGCGAAATGTGTTGCTGGGCATGGTCGGTCGCACTCCCCCGATCACACGCGCGCTGGCCTCGCGGCTGTCGGGGTTGGTCTATCGCTGATCCGGGCACCCTGGTCCCATGAGCGAGCAGAGAACCTACCCGCAGGGCGTTCCCAGCTGGGTCGACATCGTCGCCCACGACCTCGACGGGGCAAAGCGCTTCTACGCGGGCCTCTTTGACTGGACGTTCACCGACGCCATGCCCGCCGAGGCACCAGGCAACTACCTGATCGCCACCATCGGCGGAGAGGACATCGCCGCGATCGGCTCGCCGGACTCGGACGACGATCCGGTCACGTGGCGTACCTACATCGCCGTCGACGACGCCGCCACCACCGCGACGGCCGTCGAGGCGGCGGGTGGCACCGTCACCACAGCCCCCGTCGACGCCGGACCCGGCGGCCGCCTCGCCGTCTGCGTCGACCCGCGCGGCGCAGAGTTCCGGCTGTGGCAGGCGCGCCAGCGGCTCGGCGCACAACTCGTCAATGCCCCCGGCGCGTGGAACTTCAGCGATCTGCAGACCACCGATCCGCACGCGGCGGCGACCTTCTACTCGAATCTGTTCGGGTGGGAGGTCGACGACATCGGGTACGCGACCGTGGTCCGCCAACCCGGCTACGGCGATCACCTCGCCGCGACCGTCGACCCCGACATCAGGAAGCGCCAGGAAGAGGCAGGCACACCCGCCGCGTTCGAGAACGTCATCGCGTGGATGCGGCTCATCCCTGAGGGCCACCCCGAATACTGGCAGGTCACGTTCGCCGTCGCCGATCGCGACGCGTCCGCCGCCACCGCCGAGGACCTCGGCGCCACCGTGCTCGCCTCCGAGGATTCGGAGTGGACGAGGACGGCGACCATCCGCGATCCGCAGGGCGCCGAACTCGTGCTGAGCCAATTCACCCCACCCAAGGGCTGATTGGCGACGTGACGATCCAAGCCGACTACCTGGTGGTGGGTGCAGGCGCGATGGGCATGGCCTTCGCCGACACCATCGTCACCGAGACCGACGCCACCGTCGTCATCGTCGACCGCAACGACCAGCCCGGCGGACACTGGCTCAGCGCCTACCCGTTCGTCCGGCTGCACCAACCGTCGGCGTACTACGGCGTCAACTCACGGCCTCTCGGCAGCGACACGATCGATGCCAACGGATGGAACGCCGGCTTCTACGAGCTGGCGGGTGCGGGTGAGATCTGCGCCTACTACGACGCCGTGATGCGCCAACAGCTGCTGCCGACCGGCCGGGTGACCTACTTCCCGATGAGCGAGTACCTCGGTGACGGTCGGATCCGCACCCTGGCGGGCAAGGACGTCCACGTCACCGCGCGCCGTCGCATCGTCGACGCCACCTATCTCGACGTGGTCGTGCCGTCGATGCGGCGGCCACCGTACGAGGTGGCGTCGGGCGTCGACTGCATCCCGCCCAACGAGCTGCCCAAACCACAGGCGCGCGACAGGTACGTCATCGTCGGCGCAGGCAAGACCGCGTTCGACAGTTGCCTGTGGCTCCTACGGCACGGCATCCCGCCCGAACGCCTCACCTGGGTGCGCCCGCGCGACTCGTGGTTGCTTGACCGCGCCGCCATCCAGCCGGGGATGGCGTTCGCCGAACGCGTCATCTCCGACTTCGCCGCCCAGATGCGTGCGGTGCTGAAGGCGGACTCCGTGGGCGATCTCTTCACCCGTCTCGACGCGGCTGGCTGCCTGCTGCGCATCGACGAGTCGGTGGAGCCCACCATGTACCGCTGCGCGATCGTGTCGGAATCCGAACTCGCACAACTGAAGCGGATCGAGGACGTCGTCCGGCTCGGCCACGTCGTCGCGCTCGAGCCGGACCGCATGGTGCTCGACGACGGCTCCGTCGCCGCCGACCCGTCGGCACTGTACGTCGACTGCACGGGCGACGGACTCGGAAAGAGACCGGCGATCGGCGTCTTCGCGCCGGGGCTGATCACGCTTCAGCCCGTCCGCAGCTGCCAACCCGCCTTCAGCGCCGCGGTGATCGCCCACGTGGAGGCCACCAAGGGTGACGACGCCGTGAAGAATTCGTACTGCGGCCCGGTGCCCCACCCGAAGGTGCCGCTGGACTGGCTGACGATGACGGCCGAGTTGAACGCCAACCAACTGACGTGGTTCGCCGACGCCGAGATGATCGCGTGGCTCCACGGGGCCCGTCTCAACGTCGTGAGTCACCTGCGGACGGGTGCCACACCGACTCCCCAGGACATGGAGCCCTTGACCAACCGCCTAAGGTCCGTCAACGAGAAGATCGACGCGCTGCTCGCGCGGACCTGACGGCGGGGAGGTGCCAGTGCAGACGATCGAGGCCGACTACCTGGTGATCGGTGCGGGCGCGATGGGCATGGCCTTCGTCGACACCCTGATCACCGAGACGGACGCGACCGTCGTGCTGGTCGACCGCAACGATCAGCCAGGTGGCCACTGGGTCAACGCCTATCCGTATGTCCGACTGCATCAGCCGTCGGCCTACTACGGCGTGAACTCGCGACTGCTGGGCAGCGATTCGATCGACACCAGCGGATGGAATGAGGGGTTCTACGAGCTGGCGGGCGGGAGCGAAGTCTGCGCATACTACGACGCGGTGATGCGCCAGCACCTGTTGCCGACCGGCCGGGTGTCGTACTTCCCGATGAGTGAATACTTGGGCGACAACCACTTTCGCACGCTGGCGGGCCACGACTACCGCGTCGAGGTTCGGCGCCGCCTCGTCGACGCCACCTATCTCAGCGTCGTCGCACCGTCGATGCGACCGCCGCCGTACGAGGTCGCCGCGGGTGTCGACTGCATCCCACCCAACGGCCTGCCGAAGGAGGCTGCCCGCGACCGGTACGTCATCGTGGGCGGCGGCAAGACGTCGATGGACGCGTGCGTCTGGCTGTTGCGGCACGGCATCGCACCCGAGCGGCTGACGTGGATCAAGCCACGCGACTCCTGGCTCCTCGACCGGGCGGCGGTTCAGCCGGGACCACTGTTCGCCAGGCGTGTGCTCGCCGACTTCTCGGCACAGTGGCGAGCGATCAGCGCCGCCGAGTCGGTGGACGATCTGTTCACCCGGCTGGAGGCCAGGGGCTGTCTGCTCCGCATCGACGAAGCGGTGCAGCCGTCGATGTACCGGTGCGCGATCGTGTCGCAGGGCGAGCTCGAGCGGCTGCGCGCGATCGAGGACGTCATCCGCATGGGCCACGTCGTCGCGCTCGAACCGGGCCGCATCGTGCTCGACGACGGCACGGTCGACGCGGACCCGTCGGCGCTGTACGTCGACTGCACGGGCGACGGCATCGGGACGCGGGAGTCGACCCCGGTGTTCTCGTCGGACCGCATCACGCTGCAGTCCGTGCGCACCTGCCAGCCGACGTTCAGCGCCGCCGTCACCGCGCGGGTCGAGGCCATGGACGTCGACGACGCCACCAAGAACGATTACTGCTGGCCGGTGCCCCACCCGTCGAAGCCGCTCGACTGGCTCACCATGACCATCGGGTTCAACCACAACCAGTTGCGATGGTTCGACGATCCGGCGTTGATGTCATGGCTCAACGGTGCGCGGCTGAACGCGGCGAGCCACATGGGGGCAGGCAACGACGCGGCGCGGGACGTGCTAATTCAGATCGCGCCGCGACTGCGCGCCGCCACCGACAAGCTCGAGGCCCTGCTGCGCGTCTGAACCCACAGCACGACGGTGGCGATGACGGCCTCGACGATCGAGATGCTGGTGGCCACCATCATCAGCGTCGACATGGGGGCGGCGTTCGTGATCGCGACGACGTGACCGTGGTGATGACCGGGCATCGAGAGGTGCACGGCGACCATGCCGAGGTTCATCACGGCGACGATGCACCACACTCGCGGGGAACCGGCCGTCCACAGCTCCTTCGCGCAGTACAGACAGGCCAGTGCCATGCCGACGATGAGGACGGCGACGAGCGGATGGCCTGCGTCACCGATCATCAGCCCGTGCAGCACGGCCGAGGTGGCCGCAAGCACCGCGCACGCCCGCCGTCCGAGGACGGCGGACCTGCTGCTGGTGGACATCGCCCAACTCTTTCACCAGGACGGCATCGGTGCCACCGGAAACTCAGGTCTCCAGCGTCATGCCAGCGAGTCGACCCACGCCCGGTGCAGGGCGGCGTACCTGCCGTCACTGCGGATCAACTCGTCGGGTGGGCCGTCCTCGACGATGCGCCCGTGATCGAGCACCAGCACTCGGTCGGCGATCTGCACCGTCGACAGCCGGTGCGCGATCACCAGCGCGGTCCGATCGGCCAGCACCGTCGCCAGCGCGCGCTGCACCAGCCGCTCGCTGGGGACGTCGAGCGACGAGGTCGCCTCGTCGAGGATCAGCACGGCAGGGTCGGCGAGGAAGGCGCGCGCGAAGGCGATGAGCTGACGCTGCCCCGCCGAGAGCCTGCCGCCCCGCTTGGCGACGTCGGTGTCGTAACCCTCCACGAGCGAGGAGATGAACCGGTCCGCGCCGACCGCCTCCGCCGCGGCGCGCACCTCGGCGTCGGTGGCATCGGGCCTGCCGAAGCGGATGTTGTCGGCGACCGTGCCCTCGAACATGAAGTTCTCCTGCGTCACCATCACGACGTGGCGGCGCAGCTCGGCCTGAGCGATGTCGCGCAGGTCCACGCCGTCGAGCGCGACCGACCCGGCCGTCGGATCGTAGAACCGGGCGATGAGCTTCGCGATGGTGGTCTTGCCCGCACCCGTCGTACCGACGAGCGCGACGGTCTGCCCCGCGGGCACGTCGAGATTCAGCTCGGGCAGCACGGGACGCCCTGGCACATAGGCGAACTCGACGTCGCGGAATTCCACCGCACCCTTCACCGTCGGTAGGTCGACGGGATCCTCCGGGTCCCTGATCGCAGGCTGCGTGGCCAGCACACCCGCGATCTTCTCCAACGCCGCGGCCGCGGACTGGAAGGTGTTGAAGAACTGCGAGATCTCCTGCATGGGCTCGAAGAAGATCCGCAGATACAACAGGAAGGCGGTCAGCGTGCCGATCGTCATCTCGCCGTGCAGCACGCGGTAGCCGCCGTAGATCAGCACCAGGCCGGTGGTGATGTTGCCGACCAGCCGCACGCCGGGCATGAACACGGCGAGCAGCCTGAAGGCCCGCTCGTTGATCGACCTGTACTCGTCGGCGACGTCTTCGAAGATCTCCTGGTTGCGTGGCTCGCGGCGGTAGGCCTGCACCGCCTTGATCCCGGTCATCGTCTCGACGAACTGCACGATGACCAGCGCAGCGCTCTCGCGCACCTTCTTGTAGGTCTTCGCCGACTCGGTGCGAAACCACCACACCAGGGCCACTAGCGCGGGGAACGCGCAGAGACATACCAGGCCGAGCTTCACGTCGAGGACGATCAGCAGCACCGACGTGCCGAGCAGGGTCAGGATCGCGGTGATGAGCCCGTCGAAACCGGTCTGCAGCATGTCCTGGATGGCTTCGACGTCATTGGTCGACCTGGCCACCACGCGCCCGGACGTGTAGCGGTCGTGGAACGCGACGTCGAGCCGCTGGAAGTGCCGAAAGATCCTGCGGCGCAACTCCAGAAGCACGTTCTGGCCGATGCGGCCGGAACGGCGCAGGAAGAACATCCGGCTGGTGGCCTGAACCAGCACGACACCGCACAGCGCCGCGACGATTCCGATCAGTTCGCGAGACGAGCCACCGTCGACGATCGGGGGGATGCCCTTGTCGATACCTCGCTGGACGAGCAGCGGCACCGAAAGGCGGGCGGCGTTCTCGGCGACCACGACGATCGCCAACAGGGCGACGACCTTCGCGTACGGGCGCAGCAGCGAACCGAGGAGCGACCGTGCCTCGAGCCTGCGCGACACCGTCTCGTCGATCGGCAGGTCGTCGTCCTGGGCCTTGACCTCCCGCCCGCGCCAGTCCGTCGTCGTCATCGGCTCTCCAGGTACAGGTGATCCAGTCGCGTGCGCTCCTCGTCGTCCTCCCAGTCACAGATGCGCTCGGCGCCGTCGTCGAGCTCGTCGTCGGCCGCCAGCAGGTAGCGGTACTCCGGTGCGTCGGCGAGTAATTCGGCGTGGGTGCCGACACGGGTGATGGTCCCGTTCTCCAGCAGTGCGACGCGGTCGGCGAGCAGCACGGTCGATGCGCGGTTGGCCACCACGATGCCGGTCACGGACGTCAACACGCGTTGCAGCGCCTCGGTCACGATGGCCTCGGTGTGCACGTCGAGCGCGGACAGCGTGTCGTCGAGCACCAGGATCGACGGGGCGGCGAGCAGCGCGCGGGCGAGCGAAAGCCGTTGCCGCTGACCGCCGGACAGGCTCATGCCCTGTTCGCCGATGCGGGTGTCGAGGCCGAACGGCAGGTCGTAGACGAACTGTGCGGCGGCCACCTCGATGGCCTCGGTCAGCTGCTGCTCGGTGGCATCGGGCCTACCGAGGCGCAGGTTCTCGGCCACCGACATCGAGAACAGCGTCGGGTCCTCGAACGCCGTCGCCACCGCCGCCCGCAGGGCGGGCAGGGACAGCTCCCGGATGTCGCGCCCGTCGATCCGGACCGAACCCTCGGTCACGTCGTAGAGCCGGGACAGCAACGTGGTGAGCACCGTCTTGCCGGATCCCGTCGCGCCGACGAGCGCGATGGTCTCGCCGGGTTCGACCGTGAGATCGACGTGGCGCA
>JAOPUT010000319.1 GCA_025963385.1 Mycobacterium sp. | reverse complement strand
ACGGCCGCCATCGACGCCTTGGGCCTCAGCCACGTGATGAGGACCGGCAGCACCGAACATCGCCACGTCGGGGTCGACGACGACGCCGAGGCGGATCTGGCGAGCATGATCCCGCACCCGCGGCTGGTGGCCGAGGCGGCCACGATGCGTCCTGCCGACCTGCTGGCCGTCGGTCTGACGGCGCGAGGGTCCACGATCGGCGCCCTGCTGATGATCCGTTCGGAGGGCCGGGGTTTCGATGCCTCGGACGTCGCCGTCGCCGAACGAGTGGCATCGCGCGCCGCCATGGCCCTGGATTCCGCCCGGCTCTACGAGGAGCGCGGACGGATCGCCTCCGTCCTGCAGAGCAGCCTCCGCCCGTCGGCGCTGCCGGAGATCGACGGGGTGCGACTGGCGGCGCGCTATCGGCCCGCCGCGGAGCACCTGGACATCGGCGGCGACTTCTACGACGTGCACGGCAGCGGCGACGACTGGCTGCTGGCCCTCGGCGACGTCTGCGGCAAGGGCGTCGAGGCGGCGGCCCTGACCGGGCGTACCCGGCAGAGCATCAGAACGGCCGGCTACTTCGATCGCAGACCTCACGCTCTCCTCGGCGCCCTGAACAAGGTCCTCTTCGACGAGCACACTCGCGAGTTCGTCACGGTGCTGTGCGCCAGGATGCGTCGGGTCGACGGACGCCTCGTCATCGACGTGGCAGCGGCCGGGCACCCTGGACCGATCCTGCTGCGCGCCGGCGGCCGAGTCGAGCAGGTCGACGTGCACGGCACGGCGGTGGGCATGGTGTCCGAGGTCGAGTACCGGGAGGCCACCTGTCACCTGAATCCAGGTGACACGATGCTGATGTTCACGGACGGAATCGACGAGGCCATGGGCGCCGACGGCCTGTACGGCGTCGAGCGGCTGATCGCGTTGTTGCCCAGCTACGCGGGTGCCGACCCGGAGGTGGTCTGCGAGGCGATCGAACAGAACGTGGTCGAGCACCTCGACGGCAGGCCACACGACGACATCGCGCTGCTCGCGGTGACATGCGGGAGATAGACGTCCGACTGGATCCGCTGGAGATCTACGAGGCTGCCCTGACCAGGGGTGACACCGCCGCGGTGACCGCGCTCGTCGCGCAGCTCCTCGCCGAGGGGGCCGAGCCCGTCGCCGTGCTCACCGACGTCGTGGCCGCCGCCCAGCGCGAGGTCGGCAACAGATGGCAACGCGGTGAGTGGTCGGTGGCCGAGGAGCACGCCGCGACCGCGACCGCCGTCGCCGCCACCAAGGTCGTTGCGGAGTACGTCCGGCGGACCCCGGTGAGCAGGGGCGGTGTCGTGGTGGCGTGCGCCGAGCGGGAATGGCATGCGCTGCCCGCGATGATCATCGACTGCGCGTTGCGGGCCCACGGGTGGGACACCACGCTGCTCGGCGCATCGACCAATCCGCTGCGCCTCAACCAGCACCTGCAGGACCGGGGTCCGGAGGCCGTCGCGGTGAGTTGCTCGGTGCTGGGCTCGCTGCCCACCTGCCGGCGGTTCATCGAGGCGGCCACGGCCAGTGGGATACCGGTGCTCGTCGGGGGGCCCGCGTTCGGTCCCGACGACGTCCGCGCCATGGCGCTTGGCGCCACCGCCTGGGCCGCCGATGCGCACGCGGCGATCACCGCGATGGACGGGCTGCCCGCGGTCGTGGAGCCCGCCGCGGCGCTACCCGCCGAGGCCGCTGCCGAGCAGGCCGCCCTGGAATCGGATCACCGCAGGCTGGTCGCGCTGATGCGCGAGCGGTGGGCACTCGTCGCCTCGGTGGTCACGCCGACGGCGGACACCCTGCACAGCGTGATCGACGTCGCGGACGACGTGGTGCACCAGATCCTGCATGCGGTCTCAGCTGCGCTGCTGACCGGGGACCACCGCGTGCTGACGCAGACCGCGCGGTGGGTGGCCGAGCTGCTGCGGACCAGGGGTGCCGATCACATGATGATCGAGGAATTGGTGGAGGTGCTGGTGCTCGTCATGCGGGACTACCCCCTGGCGGGCGAGCTGGTCAGGGCGCATTTCGTCGTCGCGGTCGGCTAAGCGGTTCTTTCACCGTGACCGTCAACGGGATTCGCGATGGGATTTCGCAACGGGATTCGCAACGGGATTCATGATCGAATTCGCGATCGACCTGCGAGGTTGAACACGGTGCATGTATCTCTTAAGGTCACGACGCCGGGCCGTCCAGCAGCGCGCGGAAGCGGCGTCTACCCGGGTCCACTGACGAGAGGCTTGCCCCGTGGTCTTCCGCGCTGACGACGAGGTTGGTCGCGACCTGGCCGTCGTCGACTGGGCGGGCACCCCGCTCGGACCACCGGAGGGCTGGCCGCAGAGTCTGCGCACCGCCGTCAGCATCCTTCTGGCGTCACGGTTTCCGATGTGGATGGCGTGGGGGCCGGAGCTCACGTTCTTCTGCAACGCGGCCTACCGGCGGGACACCCTCGGCCGCAAGTACCCCTGGGCGCTCGGGCGTCCGGCAAGTCAAGTGTGGGAAGAGATCTGGGCCGATATCGGACCGCGGATCGAACGCGTGCTCTCCACCGGTGAGGCGACCTGGGACGAGGCACTGCTGCTCCTCCTCGAGCGGTCGGGTTACTCGGAGGAGACCTATCACACCTTCTCCTACAGCCCGTTGCGCGACGAGGACGCGCAGGTGGTCGGCATGCTCTGCGTGGTCAGCGAGGACACCGACCGGGTGATCGGTGAGCGCCGCATGGCGACCCTTCGCGACCTCGGCTCCGATCCGAGCGTCGTGCGCACCGAGCGTCAGATGCTGGACTTCGCCGCCGATCAGCTCGCAGGCAACCCGTACGACCTCCCGTTCACCCTCACCTATCTCTTCGACGACGACGGGGATGCGCACCTGGCCGGTGTCAGCGGTATCGCGCTCACCCATCCGGCCGTGCCGGCCGTACTCCCGGCCGGCGGTTCTGCGGTGTGGCCCGTCGAGAAGCCCGCACACGGTGAGTCCGAACTGGTCGACCTCGACGGTCGCATGCTGAATCTGCCCACGGGTGCCTGGCCAGAGCCACCGGCCCAGGCGCTGGTGGTGCCGCTGCTCCAGCAGGGCGACGCGCCGGTCGGGTTCCTGGTGGCGGCGCTGAACCGGCAGCGCCCGCTCGACGAGGGATACCGCGGATTCGTCGAACTGGTGGCGGGTCACATCGCCGCGGGGGTGGGCAGCGCGCGCAGCTACCGCGCCCAGCAGCGGCGGGCCGAGGAACTCGCCGAACTCGACAGGGCCAAGACGACCTTCTTCTCCAACATCAGCCACGAGTTTCGGACGCCCCTGACGCTGATCCTCGGTCCGGTCGATGAGCTGCGCGGCAGGGTCGATGGGATCGACGCGCAGGCCCGCGACGAGCTCGAGCTCGTCCACCGCAACGGGTTACGGCTGGCGAAGCTGGTCAACACCCTGCTCGACTTCTCCCGCATCCAGGCGGGCCGCATGCAGGCGCGGTTCGAGCCCGTCGACTTGTCCTCCGTCACAGCCGAATTGGCAAGCGTGTTCCGATCGGCGATCGACCGGGCCGGGTTGACGTTCACCGTGGACTGCCCGCCGCTCGGGGAGCCCGTCTACCTGGATCGGGACATGTGGGAGAAGGTGGTGCTGAACCTGCTCTCCAACGCGTTGAAGTTCACCTTCGAAGGCGCCATCACGGTGCGGGTGGGGCGCGACGACGACGGGGCGACGGTGACGATCGCCGACACCGGGATCGGGGTGTCGGCCGCGGAGATGCCCAGGCTCTTCGAGCGATTTCACCGCATCGAGACGGCGCGCGCCAGGTCGACCGAGGGCAGCGGCATCGGGCTGGCCCTCGTCAGGGAGCTGGTGGGACTGCACGGTGGCACGATCACCGCCGAGAGTCGGGAAGGCGTCGGCTCCACCTTCACCGTGCGGGTGCCCTTCGGGTCTGCACACCTGGAACCCGACGACCTCGCCTCGACACCGAGCACGGTGCAGGCCTCCGGCGCCAGCGCGGAACCCTATGTGCAGGAAGCACTTCGCTGGCTGCCCTCCGATCCGGATCAAGCGACTTCCGAAGAGCCGAGGACCGCCGCCGTCACCCACCGCGCAAGCGACGGGCTGACGCGGGTCCTGGTCGCCGACGACAACGCGGACATGCGCGAGTACCTGACGAACCTGCTGCGGACGGCAGGCTATCTGGTCAGCGCGGTCACCGATGGCAGGCAGGCGCTCGACGCGATCCGTGGGCAGCTTCCGGACCTGGTGATCAGCGACGTCATGATGCCGGACCTCGACGGGCTCCAGCTCGTCGCGGCGCTTCGCAACGATCAGAGGACCGCTGCCCTGCCCGTCCTGCTGCTGTCGGCGCGGGCCGGTCAGGAAGCGTCGATCGAAGGCCTCCAAGCCGGCGCCGACGACTACCTCGTCAAGCCGTTCGCCGCCGCAGATCTGCTCGCCAGGGTGCGCGCCAACGTCGAACTGGCCCGGTTGCGCAACCATCATTCCCGTTGGCGCACAGCGCTGGTGGACTCCCTGCAGGAGGCGTTCTTCGTCTGCGACGAGCACGGTGCCGTGATCGAGATCAACGCGGCCTTCGCCGACATGCTCGGCTACGGGCCGGAGGGACTGCCCTACCCGGCCGTCCATCCGTGGTGGCCGGACGCCGAGACCGACCCCGTCGGCCATCGTGTGGTCGAGGCGGCGTTCGGTGAGCTGATCACCGAGTCCCATGGAGCCTTCACCGTCCCCGTGGCCCACCGCGACGGGCACCGGTTGTGGGTCGCGGCCAGCTTCAATCACGCCGAGGACCCCGATTCCGGGCGCCGGGTCATGGTCGGCACGCTGCGCGACGTCACCGCTGAGCACTACGTGGTGCAGCGCGAGAGCACCCTCGCCTTGCTTAATCAGCAACTGGCTCAAGCAGATTCGTTGGACGACGCCCTGCGTGGAGTCATCGAGGAGCTGCGCAGGGTGTGGCAGGCGCGGCGGGTGCTCGCCGTGGTGTTCCCCGGTGGCGCCACCGCGGCATCGGTACCGCCCGACGTGGTGACCGTTGGCGAACCGGCGGACTGGGCCGAGCTGCAACCGGGTGTGCGGCAGCTGATCGAATCGTTGCGGGACACCGATCTGCTCACCACGGTGACGGGCGACGCAGGCACCGCGGGCATCGCG
>JAOPUT010000303.1 GCA_025963385.1 Mycobacterium sp. | reverse complement strand
GCGCCGAGCGTGGCGAGATTGAGCTGGTCCCCCGCCAGGTACAACAGGTCGCCGTGCGCCGTGACCCCGAGACCGGAACGCCACGTGTACTGCAGTTGATTCCTAGAGCTACCCCACCGTAGGTCTGTGTTGCGATCCAAACCCGGGACCGGACGGCCCTTCTCGACGATCAAGGCAAGGTTCTGGCGGACGGCACGGATC
Source organism: Mycobacterium sp. (assembly GCA_025963385.1). Lineage (GTDB taxonomy): Bacteria > Actinomycetota > Actinomycetes > Mycobacteriales > Mycobacteriaceae > Mycobacterium. Next base: position 3,490 of record JAOPUT010000303.1, on the reverse strand, counting down.
GCTGGGGTCATCTGGACGTCGCGTCCCCACTGCCCAATGGTGAGCCTGCCATGATCGTCGATCACGGCGGACGCGTTACCCTCGACGAGATCTTGGACGTGGTTGCCGTCGAGATAGAACCCCCCGGGCTGCGCGCTCATCTTGAATCCCGAGTTGAACGCCGCGACCACGTCGGGCAACCGATCCGGTGGGATTCGCCCCGGTGAACCCGTCCCCGCAGGCTCGGCGGTCCCTGCCACCAGATGAGCCTTGACCGCGGACGATCGGATCAGGGCCGCGACGACGACGACGCTGCGGTGGAAGTGGTCCGGCTGCAACAGCGCGGTGTAGACCATCGGCCGCTCGCCGGGCCTGCGCACCACCGGATGCCAACTTCGACCATCAGCAGTCACCGCCAGCGGCGGCAGGTATGGATAGCCGGCCAAAGCCGACACGCTCGTCGTCGTCGACATGAGGCCACGCACGTCCGGTGATGTGTCCGACGGGGCGTGGCGGGTGTACAGCCAATTCTCATAGGTGTCCAACGCACCGCCAAACCCGATCTGCCGCAACAGCGTCGAAGCCCTGTCCTGCCACGGGGCATACCCGGGGACCGACTCGACGTTGGCGTAGACGCCGCCGCCGAGCACCGCCACCACCATGACGGTGACGGCGAGTCGCGTCGTCCATCGCTCCCAAAACGGGCGACTCCTGTCCATGACCGCAGCGTCCGCCGGACCCGCTGTGATCGCGCTGAGGACGGTCTCGCCCACCGTCCTCAGCGGCGTCTCAGCGGTAATCAGTCACGATGGAGTAACACGTGAAGGTGACGTACGGAAACTCCTCCGCCGACATGGCGACGAAGATGGCTACGAAGACGGCTACGGAGATGGCCTTGTGGCGCAGTCCAGTTGAAGGCAGCCCCGCCGTGGCCACGCTGGCGGGGGCGGTTGCGTTGGTCCTGGCCGTGGCATGCACGGCACGAGATCAACCGTCCCCCGCCTCCCAACCGCTCTACGCACTCGGTGTAGCGACCGGTGACTGCCCGCCCGATGTGGCGTTCTACCACGCAGCGCCCCCTGGCCCTCGCGTGCGCCTGGTGGTCGTCGCCACCCCGGTTCAAGTCGTCGCCTACAAGGTGCTCTCGGCAGATCCGGTATACGACGGATTGTCCGAGGCGGTCACCGTCCCATTACATGCCAACGGTCACACCTTCACGCTGAAGGTACCGATGTCGGCCATCGCGGCAATTTCCGTCAGTGCCAACGGATCCCACGGCGAGAAGCCAAGTACCTGCACGGCAGTCCCGCTCTGACGAATGCGGAGCTCTGGTGCGGCGTTCGCCAGACCGCTCGCTGAGAGCAGGTTCTCAGCGCACTCACAGCAGGACACGGTCACCATGGCGAAGCCTCACGGAGTGCCGATCGGATGGAGTGGCGGTGACAGGGTCCAAGAAGTCCAGCAGACGCCAGCCAGGCCGGGGTGCCACCCGGCTGCGCAAGGGACGCCGGCGGTCGAACTCACCGTTGAGTCGATGGGCGCCCAGGTCGGTGGATGCCTACGTCCTTTCGTGGGAGGACGCCTGCTTGCCCGTCGACCTGCGGTTCAGCCCGCCGCTCGTCGAGCACGGTTGGCCGGGGCCGTTCGAATACCACTGGCAGTTGCTCACCTTCGAGTTCCCGCTGCCGGATCCGGCGGACTTCCCGCCGCTCACCGGCTTCAGCACAGCCGAGATCGCAGAACTCGAGAGGTACGCGACGGTATGCGGTGAGCTCGCGGGCCGCGCCGCGCTGCGTCACCACGGCGGGATGGCGGTCAACGCGATCAGCGGCGCGATCTCCTACGAGCCCGTGACAGCCCCGCGAGCCACGTTCGAGGGGTTCTCGCTCCGGTTCAGACAAATACACTGCGCAGTCGACGGCCCCGGCTTCGACTCGGTGGCCGCGACATTGAGTCGGCACGCGCTGCAAGCCGACGATGCTCGAAGTGGCGAGCGGCTGAGTGTGCTCGCCCAATGGACGCAGGCGCGAACCAAGCTGCGGGAGCGCCCGCTGCGAAACCTCGTCGCCCGTTCGATGTTGCGGATGCACCGCCGTCCTGAGTCGGAAGCCAACTACGACGGTGTCCGCCCCGACGACGTCTTCGCCCAGCTGGACTTTGGCCGCGTGATCGCCACCAACTCGGACGTGACCACCGTTGAGGAGCACGTCTTCTTGGTCAGCGCGCTCGGACTCTGCCATCTGTACTTCGGCTACGCGCTCTTGGTGCGATCCGCTCTCGGCAGCGACTGATCGTTCTCAGCGTGCTCTCAGCGCGCCGCCCATACCGTTCTGAACGGAGGCCTCCGACCTCCGTCATTTTGCCATGTCTATTCACAGCACGGCAATGGAAATATTTGTCTCACCGTTGGTTTCGTGTTCACCGTGATACCCGGCCCGGTGCCGTTAGATCCCTCAGGACAGCTGTGTACGACGAACGGAGTTCTGGTGGATATGCGTCGAGTTGCGGTCACGGCGGCGACCTTCTGTCTGTGCGCGGCGATCGCCGGCTGCAGCAACGGAAGCACGGGAACCGGAGGCTCTGGCCCGACCTCAGGCTCCGACAAGCACGTCGTCCTGCTGTCGGTCGACGGCATGCACGAATCGGACCTCGCCGGTTTCATCGCCACGCACCCGCGGTCGGCGCTGGCGAAACTCGTCGGACGCGGCATCGGCTACACCGCCGCTCAGACCCCCGTCCCCTCCGACTCCTTTCCCGGTCTGCTGGCGCAGGTCACCGGGGGAACCCCGAAGACCACCGGTGTGTACTACGACGACAGTTACGCACACGACCTCTTCGAGCCAGGTACGACGAACTGCAACGGGGCGAAGCCCGGCGCCTCGGTGAGCTTCACCGAGGAACTCGACAAGGACGTCACCAAGATCGACGGGGGGCAGGGGCTGCCCGGCCTTCCCGACGGTGTCCTCAAGATGACCGCCGACCCCACTCAGGTCATCGACCAGGCCAAGCTTCCGGTGAGCCCGGCCCCCTGTGCACCGCTCACACCGGGCGACTACCTCAAGGTCAACACCGTCTTCTCGGTGATCCATGACGCCGGTCGCCGCACCGCGTGGAGTGACAAACACCCCGCCTACGCAATCCTCAACGGCGCCAACGGGATCGCCATCGACGACCTGTTCACCCCGGAGGTCGACAGCAGTCCCGCCGGGGCCAAGGAGGGTGACACGTGGGTCGACGACAACGCGTTGACCCAGCGGTATGACACGTACAAGGTCGATGCGGTGGTCAATGAGATTGCCGGAAGGGATCATTCGGGCAGTCAAGAGGTGGGCGTGCCCGCGCTGCTCGGAATGAACTTCCAGTCGGTCTCCACTGCCGAGAAGCTGGCGACCTCCGGAGGACAGACCGGCGGCTACGGGCCCGATGGTCGGACACCGGGTCCCGTACTGGGGTCGGCATTGGACTTCGTCGACGCACAGGTCGGGCGCATCGTCGATGCCGTCGATCGGGC
>JAOPUT010000041.1 GCA_025963385.1 Mycobacterium sp. | reverse complement strand
TCTTTGCCGCGATCATCGCTCTAGGCATAGGGAGCGGAGGGGCCGTGTGCAACGCCCCGACGGCGCGTGCTGATGTTGACCCTCACGTGACGTCGGCCACCGACACGTACGGCCCGGGCCTATGTGCCGCTCTCGACCAGAACCCTGACGCGATGATCGTCCACGACTTTATCCAATCAATGACCGGCTATACCTTCCCCGATGGCTGGCAGTTCTTCGATCAAGGAGCGAAGAACGTCGCACTGGGGTCTCTCCTTGCCTACTGCCCCCAACATCAGGCTCTCTATTTCGGCACACCAGAAGTGCAAGGCGAACTTGGAAAATCCTTCCTCAATGGATTCCTAGGAGGCCTCGGGGGCTGAGACCTCGAATAATGGGCCAACCTCGGATCGTGTCGCCGTGCTTGCCAGGCCGAACCGCCCGACGGCGGGAGGGGGTGGGCAGGAATCGGCGGAAAGCAATCAGGCGCGAACCGGCGGCAGACCCCGGGAAGATCGACTACGCCCTGGAGGCGAAGGGCTACGCACCGACGACCTGTAGTCGGCGTGCACGACGTCAGCAGGCTCGTTTCCCGTCTCCGTATCGGAACTTCGGTGTCTTGGTCACGCTGTCGCACTTCAACGCCCAGGTCTACGACGAAGTCGGCCAGGACCGCCACCCCATCGCGCTCGTATGTGGACGTGACGTCGTCGATGCGCTGCGAGGCAACGGGTTGGCGATGTCGCAGCGGTCACGGCCTGGCTGGAGGTGTCGTTCCCCGCTTCGGCTCATGCTTGAACCCGATAGCGCCTCTACGCGTGCGCGTGCCGCAATCCACCTAGATGGCGTTCGATCATCCGCATGAGTCGGACCAGCACCGGTCCGGCTCCTCTTCCCTGGCCGCGTCGGTAATTCTGGTTGCCGATGCGACGTCCATGTTGTAGAACATCGCTCCAGTGGGGTCTGCCCACACGGTGACCTCCAGGAACTTTTGGGTGCCCTTGCGCGTCGTCACGGTGGCTAGCCCGTCGTACTTGTTGAGGTCAGTGTTGATGAGGGTCATGTCGTCGGAAATCGTGATCCCGTACTTCGCGAGGTCGCCGGTACTCCACTGGGTTCGCAGCAGGCTAACCACCTGATTGCCCACCGTCGCGACGTTGACGGTTGGTGGCGGGGGCGGTGGGGGTGGGGGCTTTTGCCACCAGTGCCCCGCCACCACCACCGATATGGCGAACCCTGCGACGGCGGTGAAGATCACCGTCTGCACGATGCGAATGATGTTCGCCGCTCTCACACCCCGGATGGTGTTGGGCGCGTCGTCGTCATTCCAGTAGTCGACCGGCGCCGATGGAGGCGCCTCCGGTTGATCGGTCATCGCGCTAGTCCTTCTAGACCTTGACCACTACCGGGTCGTTTGCGTTAACGACAGTTCCGGCGGCGGGTTCGAAGCTGTGACACGAGGTAGGTCCCACAGCCATTCACAGCCCCGTGTATGGACGTCAGCGATGTTAACCAGTCGCAACTCAAGATCACCGCGAAATGGGTCGAGGGGTCAAGTCAGCGTGGGCGGCTCGCGTACGGGCTCCGTGGTCGCAGAGCGCTCATTGATGTTGCTCATCCCGCCTCCCCTGGTCGGCGAGGTCAGCCGGTTGCCGCTGTTCTGGCGCGGACCGAGCAGAGACTGTTCAGTGGTGGCCCATAGGTCGGCGGCTCCTCGCAAGGTCACTGAAGCCATGCCGGACTGAATGGCCGCCGCCAACGTGACCCGGCACTCAACGTGGCCCACGAGAGTCTTCTCCGAACCCAGCTGATGGCCCCTCGGGGGATGCGTCGGCGCCAACACGACCCTGACCTCTTGGGTGAACTCATTCGCCGACCTCCGCCACGCGCGTCACCGCAGACTTTGGCATGGACGACGTTGAAGTTCATTTGCACAGAGCTAGACCGCGAGCGAGCATAGGGCCGATGTTGACCTTGAGACCGGCCACGTTGGGGTCGTCGGCCCAGATCGAATCGAATGGCGGATAAAGCTTCGTGGACTTCGCCGTCCCGTTCAGCGCGTACATCTCGCGGTCGGCGACGACAAGCACTCGCTCCCCGTCAGCCCCCTTGTTGCACAGGAGGGTTGCGTAATCCACGGTGAACGGCCACGGCCCGTCGGTCCAGGATGCTCGCTCGACGAGTCCCGCCGGTCGATTGGACCCACCAGTCGGCGCGCTGGTAGGGGCGGCAGCCGGAGCGCCGCACAGTGCCAAACCTTGCTGGATCAACGAACTGGCGTCGACATGGAACCCTGGCCTGGCTGGATCGAGTACCCCGATCGCGTCGGCGTAGTCCGGTAGGCCTTGCGCCGCTGCTGCAGCGTTCAAGGCATACGACGTCCCGTTGGCGACGATGGTCACCACACCGTTGCCCCGGCATGCGAGAACCGCTTCATCGACGGTCAAGGGCCACGGGCCGTCCGTCCACGTCTCGCGGCTGATGTAACCCGGAGCCGAATTTGGCAGCAAGGGCACCGGCGCCGCCGAAGATGTAGACAGCGAGGTCGACGACGGACTTGTTGGGGCTATCGACTCCTGCGTCGTGCTCGAAGGCGAACAGGCCACCGCGACCGAGGTGAGACCCACCATTGTCGCCGTCCGCATCCAGACCGTGATGCTCTTCTTCAATTCCGCTTCCCGTTCGATTCATTGCAGGATTGGTGATGGACGGCCGACTGGACGCGCTCACTTGGTGACGTAGAGCTCGATGCGACCGGCGCGTGCGACCGGGCAATTCGGGGCGGGGTCGGTGCTCAGCACGGTCCAGTTCGATGCGTTCCACACCGACCTGTAGGTCGGGTTGGCAGAGCTCAACACCACGTTGGCGAAGCCGAGACTCTTGAGCCGATTCTGGGCGGTCTCGGCGTTCTCTCCGGTCACGTCGGGGACGGTGACAAGCGCCGACGAGCTGCTGATAGCTGTGGACGTGGGGCAGGGCCTCGAGGCGGCGTCTTTAGCGGCGGAGTGGACAGGATCAACCACAAGAATGATCAGCCCGGTGGCGAACCCTACAACCAGAATTGCAGAAGGTACGCGGACAGCCGGTCGGGCGAACCAGTGGCTCGGCGCCGTCGGAGTGTCAGCGAGTAGGTCTTCACGCTCCTGGGCCTGAACCGCACTCGCTGTGGATTTGCGGCACCCGGCGGCTGTCTCGGGTGACTTGTGATCCACGGTGCAGTTGCCGTGTCGGTAGACCACCGATCGTCGTGACTTCGCTTCGTAGACTGCACCTGACGCGGCTAGTTGGGCTTCATCCTTGGCCCGCCGACAACGTTCCTCGCGAAACCCCAGGTACCAACCAACCAGGCCAGCGACGTACACCACCTCGAACAGCCATCCGACCACCAGCCGTTCAGTCGACGGGTTCCACGCGCCGCATTGAACGGCGATATAGGTCCCCAGGAGGAACGGCCACGCGGCGATGAAGAAAAGGATCGCGGCGCCAATCAACCACGTTACGAGTCCGGCGCCTCCCGACGATCCTCCTCCGCGCCATGACGTGCCTGCCGAAAGGGGACCCACGCCAACGCCAACACCGCGAGTCGAGATGCCACCTCGGAGACCGAAGGCGCCCCCACCTATCCCCAAACGCATGGCGTCACTTTCTCTCGATGGCAAGGCCGCGACGCATCAACGTCCTAGTCCTCGCATCCTGCGATTGAACGACCAAGGTCGATGGCATCGTCAACCTCCTGACGTCCTTCGTCGATCAAGTCGTCGGAACTCATTTCGTCAGGAGGGTCCAAGCCCTCGACCTCTGCGTCTGACGCATCGTCGATCTTGGAGGTGTAGTCGTTGACGAGACCTTCGACGTCGATGAGCGTGCTGAAGTCCACCGTGATGTCGGAATCCGACACAAGACCGTATGGGTCGTACACCGCCACCGTCTCGACGCATTCCTCAGTCGTCGCCGTCGCCGTCGGCGCCAGCGCGGTGACCAAGATCAACGCGGCAACGGCACTGCGGGCAAACCGCGCGACGCATCCGCCCGCTGGTGGGTTCATCGCGGTGTCGACTTGGTGTCGCCATTGCAGGACGGCCCCCAAAGCCCCCGACGCGCCGCTTGCGCCTCTGCTTGGGCTGCCTCGATCACGGCGTACCGACTGACTGGAACGTGGTCGTATACATAGGCCTTGGCCACGCCCGCTCGGACTGCTTCCACCGAATAATCCCACCCGTCGGCACGGACGAGGTATGCCAGTGTGCGGCCATAGCGGTCGGTCGAGTCTTGGGTCGGATCGCGTTGTAGCGCGACGCGCTGCCCGAGCATCGTGGCCGTGGCGAACTCGGTGGCCTCCGGTCCCCAGCAGCCCACGGTGAACCCCGGCTTCTTCGTCTCCGGCGTGTCGATCCCCAGAAGGCGCACACGTAGGCGCCCACGGTTGTCGTCGCGGATGTCGATGGTGTCACCGTCGACCACCTTCAGCACTAGGGCTGTAGTCACCGTTGGATCAGCCGCAGCCGTCGGCGCGAAGGTCAACCCGACGACGGCTATGGTCACCGCAACAGGGTTGATGGCGTGACGGAGCAACATCGCGAATGTTCGCACGGTTCGGCTGACCTCCTGCTGTTCGACGCTTGGGACCTAGACGTGAACGGTGACGCCACCTGAGAACGCTGAATCGTGCAGTTCGACCGACTCTGGGTCTGTTCCTGTCGGTACGTCGAACGGCACCATCACCTTGGCGCTGAATCCAGGATTCATGTCGATGATCATGGCGTCGTCCCCGTTCATCGACAGCGCTGCCATCGTGTCCGCCGCGTATTCGCGCCCCTGCTCATCGAACAGCTTCTGGTTCTGAACGAAGAATGACTGCGGCTCGTTGCCAGTGTTCGCGACCGTCAGGTTGACGATGATCCACTTGCCTCTCGGCTTGCTCATCCCGAACGTGGCGTCGCTGGGAGAAACGCTGTTCACCACGAATGCGAACTTTCCGTCACGTACCTCGTCGCCCAGGGTGGCGCCGACTGACGTAGCGCCCGTAGTCGCGCTAGGCGCCGGAGTTGTCCGACTTGCGGTGGTCGAATTGCTCGACGTCGTGTCAGTAGAGGAGCACATGGCAGCGAACACGATGACAGCGAGACAGAGCCCGAGGAACCCGACGACGGTCCTGAAGCACCCGCTCGGCTTCTTCTTTTCCTGCACGACCTGAGGCGGGCTAGCGGCGAAGTAGGTCGACGATGGCGCGGTCTGATCAGTCCACGTGGAACCGTCGAAGTACCGCTGCCCAGTGCCTCCTGCTGGGTCCGGGTACCACCCTGGTGCCGCTGTCACATTTCCCCCTGTATGCAGTAAAGGTGTTTGTATTGAGCCACTTCACGGAGTTGCCAACGGCCTATCGCCCCGGAGGTGGAGAGCCTTGATAGCTGAACCGCCAGGCGCGGCGTTAGCTTCCGAGGGGTCCGTCCGAACCAGCAGCTAGGTCGCCTGTAGGAGTGCCCTCCAGATTCCGAGCGCGTTGACGTCGAGAGTCATGCTGCTCAGGCGGTTGGACGTTCCGCTTGATCTCCACGCCGTGTACTTCTCGACGAAGTTGTCGATCTGGTTCTGGACGTCGGACTTGGAGGACGATGGCGGCACGGCGGCGATGTCTGTTTGCAGCGATTCAGTGGCCTGATACAGACCGGCGAAGCACGTCGCCGGGTCTGGCGCGAAGTTGCATCCTTTCGATACGCCGTTCTTGGTCAACAGCGGTTGATAGGTGGTTCGCAGTTCGGCCCAGCTCGGCGGCAGCGCGGTAGCCGTCGATGGTGTCATTGCGCCGTTCGATCCCTCCGACGAGCATCCGGCCAAACACCAGACAGCGATTAGCCCTGCGGCGATGGTCTTCAGGATTCTGCTTTGCGCGGTTGCTCCGAACAGCGTCTCGTACGAGGTGACGTCGAAGTTGGCCCCGTTCACGATGGGTCGCCGTACGTCCGTACGGCGCGCTTCACCGCGTCGAGGTATTCCGGGCAACGTCCCTTGACCGACTCCCAGACGATGTCACTTGCGGACTCCACGTCCCAGCCCTGAGCGCGGTAGCTCTCAATGACGGAAATGATGTTTTTGGACGTCAGCGGCGGGCTGGCCTCCATAGCCCGGTCGAGTGTGACGCAGTTGCGGTGGCCATTGGCCCAGATTTCCTGCTCTTCGTCAGCAGTGATCAGTCCGTACACGTCGTCGTAGCCGTCCTGGCCAGGGTCGGCGGAGACGACCGGCGTGCACCCCAGCGCCAAGCCGACGATGACAAGCGCGGCGCCGATCAACCTATTCATTGCGGCATTTTTCCCTGCGGTGCAGGGGTGCTCGGCTGGTTGGCCAGCTGATTACACGCCGGATCATCGTTGTTTAGGCAGTACTCGATCGCGTCGCACTGGTCGTCGCTGAACAGCGAGAACGTGCCGCACATCGGCCAGTTGTTGGAAGCTGAAAAGGATGACGCCGGAGCGGTGCCCAATCCCGCCCCACCGATTATCAGCGCACCCAGGGCGCCGATCAGAACACCTTTAACCATGCTTGGTTCGCACCCCCGATTTCGTCTGGTTCGCAACGCAGCCGTGTTACTGCCCACCCAATGCGGCTTGCGGACTTACTTCACTCGCCGTGACATCTGACTTGCCATCTACCGTTCATGCCTGACCAGTACGTCTCACTCACGTTGTTGATCAGCCGAACAGCTTCGGTTTCGGACATGTTGAACCGTTGGGTCACCCAGGCGACGGCATCGTCAATCTCGAACGGCATCTCACCGTTCGAACTTTGAAGGAGGCGTTGGTTCTCCGCGCAAAACGCCTCACCTGGAGTCTGGGCGCTTGCCATCGGCATCGAGGCAAGAGCGATACAAACGCTCAGCGCAGCGGCAGTCGTGCACATTCTGACGCGAGTCATGGGCGTCAGGGTTCTCGCCTGCGCTTACGACTCGCAAGCAACCCCGTCGCCGTCGCGATCACCGCCGGACCAGTAGGCGTCGCTGCTCTCGGGGATGTCGTATACGCCGTCGTTGTGCGCTTCAGTGCAGTTCTTGTAGGGCCGCTGAGCAGAGGCTGCAGGAGCAACCCCGACAGCGGCGATTCCGACGAGCAGCAAAGCGCCGATGAGCTTCCGAACCATGTTGGTGTCCCCCTGTGATCTAGCTGTGATTTCGATCAGAGCAAGACCTTAGGACCCCTAGCGGATTATTGCAAACAGCAAGAAGGACTATGACATTGCGGCTTTGGTCTGCGTCAGCAGGACCATTATGGCAAACGTCTGATCCTACGAAAACGCTGTATGAGTGAGGAACTATTGCGCTATATTCACCCCACAGTTTGGGGAGGAGCAACACCGTTCGCGATCGCTGTCGCGTGTGGAACGCTGAGGTGGAGCCACTGCGGCACGCCCCCGGCGCGCAAACTTGCAACTTTGGTAGATGACGTTTCCGGCTGAACACTCCGAGTGCAGCTCGGCCCAGAACAGAGGATCAACACTGATGAAGGCGATCGCGCTACCGCCATTGCTCCTGGTGTTCACCGGTGCGGTGTTGCTGGCCCCTGCCGCAAACGGTTACCCCGGCGATCCACCAGGAGCCAACTGCGAGACCAATCTTCTCGGGGCGCTGTACTGCGACGGCCCAATTCAGCCGGACGGGGCGTGGACTCGATGCGTCGACGTCGCGCCTCAACCCGTATACGGCGGCGCCCAGGGCCAGCTGAACGGAATCACGTCGCCGTTTCACCAGTGCTACCACTACGACCCAGTGGCGCCCCCGTTGAAACTCGGACAACCAGACCATCACCTCGGAGACTGAGCTTCGTCTTGGCGGCTTCGACTGTTGGGTGTGCTCGCGACTCGCGTTCCAGGGTCCCCAGGAGTGCCGTCGGGGACACTGAGTGCCGTGAATACCCTACCGAGGCTCGACCGCTGGGAGCAGCGTGCTGAGTGGCCGCTCGCGGCAGTCGCGATCGCTTTCCTCGCCGTCTACTCCACACAGGTACTCGGTCGGCCTCAGGGTGCGGAAGCTCAGTTTCTGTGGGCGGCGAGTTGGACCATCTGGGGCGTGTTCGTCGTCGACTACTTCGTTCGGCTCGCGCTGGCCGACGATCGACGTCGGTGGTTCGTTCGGCACCTTCTCGATCTCGCAGTCGTCGCGCTGCCCCTACTGCGGCCCTTGCGCCTGCTGCGGCTCGTCATCCTGGTCAGTGCCATGCAGAAGGCGGTCGGCAATGCCATTCGGGGCCGCATCGTCGTCTACACCGTCGGCGGCATCACCCTCCTGATCTACGTTGCATCTCTGGCGGTTCTTGAACAGGAACGTGATCAGCCTGGCGCACTGATCACCTCGTTCGGCAAGGCACTCTGGTGGTCGGTCACCACGGTCACCACTGTTGGGTACGGCGATCTCTACCCAGTCACCAGCACCGGCAGAATCGTTGCCGCGCTCCTCATGGTTGGCGGGATCAGCCTCATCGGCGTGGTCACGGGTTCCCTCGCGTCATGGATAGTGCAACGAGTCGCTGAGGAAGACGCCGCGAGCCAGTCGGCAACCGTCGAGCACGTTGAAGAGTTGCGCGCCGAAATTCGCGCTCTTGCAGAGGAAGTGCGTCTCAGTCGCAAGGAGTAACTCAGTCGTCGCTGTGCGGCGCCCCGGTGCCGTGCCGATGACGTGGACCGAGGTGCCGCCAATGGCGCCGCGCATCGCGCCACGCGAGAACGAGTGACGCGCCATTCCCGTGCCCACATTTTGCCCACATTTGCCCGACAAACCGAGGTATCTGGAGGCAACAGCAGGTGTGAGAATCCCCAGGCAAGAACATGTTTCGACCTTCTGACCTGCCTACAGCGCAGAACCACGACTTCTTCTCCGGGTCGGGGTCGAGCTACGTCATCGGCAAGGCCGTCAACACCACCGACGAGGACTGGGACTTCTAGAGGCGGGTTCGGCTCGCGGCGGAGAACGGCCTCAGCGGATGGCTGGACCGATCGCTGTCGAGCGCGGGGATCCACACCGAGACCGTAATGAGGACGGCGGTGAGTGCGGCCGCACTGCAACTGGGCGCGGCGGGGCTCGGCGTCGCGGTGTGTCCCATCAGCGCCGGTTTTGCCGGAGCAGGCAGACCGTTCTCGCCGCGATGGGTCAGACCGCTCGCGGCGGTGACCCGCACCGCACCCGGTCCGTTGACTGCGCAGTTCATCGCCGATCTACGTAAGCCCAACTCTCCCAACGATTCACCGGCACGGGAGAACGCGGCCAATCAGTGAAGGATGCGACATGACTTGGACACTGACCGATTCGACTGAGCTCGAGGACGGTGTGGTGCGATGGCGCTCCCTCGGAGCTGGCACCCCGATCGTGCTCGTTCACGGCACGCCCTACTCGTCATTCCTGTGGCGGGACGTCGCCGTCGCGCTCGCTAGGCACGGACGGCACGTCTACGTCTTCGACCACCTCGGCTACGGTCAATCGGACAAGCACGAGGGCCAGGACCTCACCCTCGCGGCACAGGGACGCAACTTCGCAGAACTGTTACGTCAGTGGAAATTGGTCCGCCCGAGCGTCGTTGCCTGCGACATCGGTGGAGCGATCGCACTGCGGGCGCTGCTGCTCGAAGACACGCCGTACTCGGATCTGACACTGTTCGATGCCGTCACCGGGGGAACGTGGGAGCACGGCCTGTTCGCCCTGATGCGCGAACATCACGATGTGTTCGAACGACTTCCGGCGTACGCGCACGAAGCACTGGTGACCGCCCACCTGCGCAATGGCACTCACCAGGGCTACCGGCCGGGTGTGCTCGAGACGTATCTCGCTCCGTGGCTCGGTTCCGACGGGCAGGCCGCGTTCTACCGGCAGTACCGACAACTCAGCCAGGCCGACACTGCCGAGTACGAACACCTGCTGGAGACCATCGATATTCCCGTCACCCTGATCTGGGGCCGAGAAGATCAGATTCTACCCGTGTCTCACGGAAGGTGGATCGAGCAGCGGGTCGCCAACCGGGGCCTCACGTGGATCGACGACGCAGGCCACCTGCTTCCCGAGGACGCGCCCGCCCAACTGGTGGAGCGACTGATCGGCCTCGCGAGTCCGTAACCGCCGGCGAGCAGACGCAAACGTGCCCGACACGCCGAACGTGCGCGCACCTTTGTGTCTGCTCGCGGGGAGGGGGCTAGACCGGATCGATCGGGTTGTCCTCGTTGTCGGTCTGCGAGTGGGCGTGGCCCAGGTCGTGGCCGCCGGGGACGGAGACGCAGCCCGCGGTGCAGTCCTGCATGACGATGGCCTCGGTCTCGCCTTGCACCAGCGTGTAGCGCCAAGCGGTTTCGATGATCGTCACGTCGGCGGGCAGTTCCGCGCGGTCGGTGACGTCGCAGTAGAGCGCCCGCTCGGTGCTGTCGCAGGTCTCCAGAAGCAGTTCACGCTCGAGCAGGTCGAGCGGGTTGCGGATGAGCTTGACGCCGAAGCGCTCGGTCTTGCCATGCGCGCGCAGGCGTTCGGCGAGGCCCGCCAGCACGGTGGCGTCGGCCTCGCTGACCGGCGAGGTGCAGCCGAAGTCCTCGGGTTCGGCGAACTCCATGCCGATCACGCCGACACCGGAGTCCACTGCCGCGTCGAACCGCAGCGCGGTGGCGCCCAGCGCCGACCCCGGATGGGCGGCCCGTGGCACCAGAGTGGTTTCGGTACGGCGCGGCTCGGTAATGGCGCGCTCGACGAACACCTCGCCCACAGCGGGCTCGAAGTGCTTGTGCAGCAACCACACAGCAAACCGGTGGTCCGCGCCGGCGTCGACCAGATACTGGCCGAGCTCGGCTAGGCACGCTCGATCGTCTTCGGCGAGCACACCTACGTCGGTCGCGTCCATGTCACGCAGCGCCACGTAGTCGTCAACGTCGTGATCACGCATCGTCAGCATTGCCGATCCCCCTCTCTGGTGGAATTCTCATTGGGTCCAACCGGCCAAACGGTAACAGGGGCAGGAGGTTTGGGCGTGACAATGTGCAGATCGCCGGCATGCCTGAACTGGACGTGAATGACGGGGATACGGAAGGCTAACTACTTGTACTGGATGCGATGCAGATCGGCGTAAATCCCACCGCGCGCGAGCAACTCGTCGTTGGTGCCCTCTTCGGCAACCACACCGTCCTTGAGGACGATGATCTTGTCGGCGTCGCGGATGGTGCTCAGCCGGTGGGCGATGACGATGGCGGTGCGACCCTTCATCAGCCGTTCCAGGCCCTCGACGACGAGTTCCTCGGACTCGGCGTCCAGCGCGGCGGTCGGCTCGTCGAGGATGAGGATCGGGCTGTTTCGGATGAAGGCGCGCGCGATGCCGATGCGCTGGCGCTGCCCGCCGGACAGGGTCAGACCCCGCTCGCCGACGATGCTGTCGTATCCCTTGGGCATGCGGACGATGAACTCGTCGGCGTTCGCGAGCTTTGCGGCGGCGAGGATCTCGTCGTCGGTGGCCTCGGGCTTACCGAAGGCGATGTTCTCGCGGACCGTGCCGTGGAAGAGCACGGTGTCCTGGAGTACGAATCCAATCTGCCTGCGCAGTGGATGCAGTCGGTAGTCGCAGACGTTGACCCCGTCGATTTGGATCGTCCCGGCGTCAGCGTCGCGGAAGCGTGGAATCAGGCTCACCACGGTGGACTTCCCGCTGCCGGTGGGTCCGACGATCCCGACCAGTTGGCCCGGCGCGATGGTGAAGCTGACGTCACGCAGCACCGGAACGTCGGGGTCGTACCCGAATGCCACGTGGGAGAAGATGATCTCGCCGCGCAGTGGGGGCGGTTCGATCGCACCGGGACGCTCGGGCACGACGTAGTCGGCCTCCAGGATCGCCCTGATCCGTTCGAAGCCGACGGAGACCTGGGCCAGCGAATTGGTCATCACCGCGATGTCCCGGACCGGTTGAAAGAACTTGGCCAGGTAGGCCAGGAACACCGTCAGGGTCCCGATCGTGGTGACGCCGGCAAGGATGAGTTCCGAGCCCCGCCAGAGCACCACGCCGGTGCAGAATGCCACGGCCAGACCGACCACCGGCGACAGCAGGGACGACACTCTGCGGGCCTTGATCCATGCGGTCACCGTGCCCTCAGAGGCCTGGGACAGTTCGCGCTCCTCGAGGTCTTGGCGGTCGAAGGCCTGCACCACCTCGATGCCTTCGAGGCCCTGCTGCAGCGTGGACATCAGATCGGACTGGCGCTTGCGGACCTCGCGGGTGGCGTTCTTGATCATGCCGTTGACCCTGACGACGAAGATCGCCACGAACGGCATCACGGCCAGCGCAATCAACGCGAAATCCCAACGCAGCGCGAACATCACGATGACCATGCCGAAGATCGTCAGGGTGTCGGTCACCATGCCTGCGGTCGACACGGACGCGAAGCTCTGGATCGTCTGGACGTCGGTCATGATCGTGGACAGGATCGCCCCGACCCGGTTGTGGTCG
This sequence comes from Mycobacterium sp., assembly GCA_025963385.1. Lineage (GTDB taxonomy): Bacteria > Actinomycetota > Actinomycetes > Mycobacteriales > Mycobacteriaceae > Mycobacterium. The sequence continues at coordinate 24,847 of JAOPUT010000041.1, read as the reverse complement.
TAGTAGGCCAGGGAGAACATCTGGAGGCGGTGATAGATCCGCACCCGCAGATCGTTGGCGACCCACTGACCAAGGCTCTCGGTGAAGTAGTTGGCGACGTAGAACGCCAACCCGGTCACCGCGGCGATCGCGACCGTCGCGATCCCGGCCGCCGCGGCCAGATGCAGTCGGGAATCGCCGCCGAGCAGTGGCATCAGCCAGGCGATCCACGCGGGCGCAGGACGATTGCCGACGACGTTGTCGATGATGATCTTCAGCGGCCACGGCGCGGCCAGGCTCATCAACGTCTGCACCAGCATCGCCGCCAGGATGATCGCCAGCCGCCCGCGGTACGGGCTGAGCAATTCACGAATCAAACGCACCACGACAGCCGCTTCCTCTCGGCGGACACATCTTCGCGAACCATAACAGCGGCGGCCTGCCTCCTCGATGCGAGTTTCGACGCCGTTCATAACGACGGTCGATACTCACGTCGGCGGCGCCATCATCGACTCACCGGAGGCTGATCCCCTTGGAGCACTTCACGCCCTCGATCGACTGGGGCCACGAGATCGTCGGATCCACGTCGTGGATCCTCGTGGTCTGGGTGGTGTGCGCCGCAGCCGCACTCCTGGGTATGGCCCTGCTGATCCGTTTCACCACATGGGGACAACGCTTTTGGCATATCACCGGTGCCTACTACACCGGCCCCGCCAGTGTGCGGGTCTGGGGCATCCTCGCGGTGATGCTGCTGTCGGTGATCGTGGAGGTCCGTATCGCGGTGCTGCAGAGCTACTACTCCAATGACATGTACTCGGCGCTGCAGGTGGCGTTTCAGGGCGCCGGCGCGCACAACGCGGCGCAGCGCAGTTCCGGGATGCACGGGTTCTGGATGGCACTGGTGGTGTTCGCCGTCCTGGCGGCGGTGCACCTTCTCCGGACGGTCGCCGACACTCTGCTCGCGCAGCACTTCATCATCAGGTGGCGGGTCTGGTTGACCGATCGGCTGACGTCGAACTGGCTCGCGGGCCGCGCCTACTACCGCGGCCGGTTCAGCGAGAACCCGATCGACAACTCCGATCAACGCATCCAACAGGACATCGACGTCTTCACCGCCGGCGTCGGCACCGGCCCCAACGTCCCGACGTACTACACGACCAGCATCGTGCTCTTCGGCGCGGTCGAGGCGCTGGTCTCGGTGGCGTCGTTCACCGTCATCCTGTGGACGTTGTCCGGGCCGGTCACGGTGCTCGGGCTCGGCGTACCGAAGGCGCTCTTCTGGATCGTGATCGTCTACGTGCTGATCGCATCGGTCATCGCGTTCCGCATCGGTCATCCCCTGATCAGGTTGAGCTTCCGCAACGAGCAGACCAACGCCGCGTTCCGCTACGCGCTGGTGCGCTTGCGGGACAGCGCCGAGGCGGTCGCCTTCTACCGCGGCGAACGCGCGGAGCGCAGGCAACTCGACATCCGCTTCGCGGCTGTCATCGCGAACTACCGACGCTACGTGCGCCGTACGGTCGGGTTGATCGGGTGGAACTTCACGGCGACGCAGGCGATCGTCCCCCTCCCGCTGCTGGTTCAGGCGCCGCGGCTGTTCGCAGGCACCATCAAGCTGGGCGACGTGATGCAGTCGGCCACGGCATTCGGAAAGATCCAGAGCGGGCTGTCCTTCTTCCGGAACGCCTACAGCCAGTTCGCCAGCTACAACGCGGCGACGATCCGCCTTCACGGACTCGTCGAGGCCACCGAGGGTGCCTGGGCCCTACCCGAACTCGCGACTCGGCCGAGCCTGGACGGCTCGGTCGAACTCGACGGCGTCGAGGTGCGGACGCTCGCGGGGGATCGACTGGTCGATCCGCTGAGTCTGCTTCTGGAGGCGGGGGAGTCGCTGCTGATCACCGGCACCTCGGGAACGGGAAAGACGACGCTGATGCGGAGCCTCGCCGAGATGTGGCCGGCCACCACCGGCGCGTGGCACCGACCGGCCGGTGAGCACGAGACGATGTTCCTGTCGCAGTTGCCCTACGTGCCGCTCGGCGCCCTGCGCGTCGTGGTGTCGTATCCCTCGGCGCCCGGCGACATCGACGACGATCGGCTGCGCGACATCCTGTCCCTGGTTTCCCTGGCGCATCTACGGGATCGGCTCGACGAGGAGCAGGACTGGGCCAAGGTGTGCTCGCCGGGCGAGCAACAGCGGATTGCCTTCGCCAGAGTGCTGCTGACCCGCCCGAAGGCCGTGTTCCTGGACGAGGCGACCTCCGCTCTTGACGAGGGCCTGGAATTCGGTCTGTACCAACTACTTCGGACCGAGCTCCCGGACACCATCGTGGTCAGCGTGAGCCACCATCGCGCACTCGCACGGCATCATCGGCAACACCTCGAACTGCTGGGCGGCGGCGCGTGGCGACTGAGTCTGGTCGCGTCGGTCTAGCTGGCGCGGCGGTCGCCGGTCACGTATGAAGCGGTCGTTGGCATCTCGTTGGAGGTCCCCCACGAGCAGTCACAAAAGCCCCTCGATCACGAGGATCGAGGGGCTTTTGCTTGAGCCGCTTGCGGAGACCGTCCGCGCTCAGGCGTGGGAGTCCTCGCTGCGCTCGTGCGCGTCCTCCATGACGGTGCGGCCGATCTCGGCGTACATCGCCGGCTTGGTGGTGCGCAGCCACACCGCGTAGGCCAGCCCGATCGCGAAGACCGCAAGGATCATCCACGGCGCGACCTTGAAGACGTCCGACTTGGCAGCCAGCCCGGCGGCGAACTCGCGGTTGTCCCACAGCAGCCACACCACGTAAAGCATTGCGAGACCGCCGATCAGCGGGCACACCAGTGTGGTGATCACGTTTCCGCGGTGGGTCTTCTTGACCCAGAAGAACCAGATCACGGCCGCCGAGCAGATGGCCTGCACCAGCAAGATCGCGGCGGTGCCGATCAGCGCCAGCAGACCGTAGACGTTGACGTAGGGCACCAGTGTGGGGGTATCGACCGGGGCGCCGTTGGCGTCGGGCACCTGGACCGCGGTGAAGACCGCAAAGGCCACCACGATCAGCAGCGTGATGACGCTCTGCACCGTCGACGCGATCCACGGCGAGCCGTGTTTGGCGTGGGTGCTGCCAAGGGTGTTCTTGACCTTGTCCGACGGCACCTCGCGGCCCAGCGCGAACAGGTAGCGCGCCGCCGCGTTGTGGAATGCCAGGGCGCAGGCGAACGAACCGATCACCAGCAATCCCTTGTAGACGTCGAGGAGCACGCCGCCGAGGTTGCTCTGCACCAGGTTGAAGAACAGGTCGAGCGGGGAGGCGCTGATCGATGCCTCGACCGACGTCTTCGCGCCGTTGCCCGCGATCACCATCGCCGAGATGAACGTGTAGAACAACCCGAGTCCGACGACCGCGATGATGGTCGCCCTCGGGATGATCTTCTTCGGGTTGCGGGACTCCTCGCCGTACACCGCGGTGGTCTCGAAGCCGACCCAGGACCAGAAGGCGAAGAACAGGCCGATCGCCATGGAGCCCGCCGCCGCGGCCGTGCCGAACGCGCCTGCGGGCAGGCCCTCGAACGCATTGTTCAGCAGCACGGTCTGATTCAGCATCAGGCCGTCGGGGCCGCCGCCCTTGAAGATCACCGAGAACGCGAGCGCCAAGAGGATGAGCACCTCACACGTCAGCGTGACGCCGAGGATGGCTGCGGTGAGGCTGATGTCGAAGTAGCAGAGCAGCGCGATGACCACGATCGCGAAGATGGCGATCGCCAACCAGGGGATGTTCACGTGGAAGATGGTGTTGAGGGCATCGTTCGCGAAGTACGCGCAACCGCCGATCAGCGACCCCTCGAACACCACGTAGGCGAACGTCGCCAGCATGCCGCTGGCCATGCCCCACGTCTGCCCGAGGCCGTGCGAGATGAAGCCGTAGAACGCGCCGGTCGTGGTGATGTGCCGCGCCATCGCGACGTACCCGAGGGCGAACAGGGTCAGGATGATCGTGGCGAACAGGAAGCCCGCCGGGGCGCCGAGTCCGTTGCCGAATCCGACCGCGATGGGCACGTTGCCCGTCATCGCGGTGATCGGCGCGGCATTGGCGACGGCCATGAAGATGACCGCGACGATGCCGATGGAGCCCTTCTTCAGACTGTTGGACCGCGCAGCGGATTTGTCGTCGGTGGTTGCGGATTCGGTGCTCACAAGGCTCTCCCAGCTTCGGAATACGCACAAGAATGTCCCGCGACATTGCGGGTTCGTTCCTGAGCGTCGCATCCGCGCAGTGATCCGACAACTCGAACGGCGAACTTTGCGCCAAAAGGTAGGAAGTCGCACATCGGGTCCACGAGACTGGTCGGCGTGACCATCGCCCCGTTGTTGACGTCGATCCTCGACTGGCTTCGGGCGGGCTACCCGGAGGGTGTGCCTGGACCGGACCGGGTGCCGCTGCTCACCCACCACGATGCGGGTCCGGAGAACGTGCGGCGAGTGGCGGCCAGGCTTGCCGCGGCAGGCTGGCCCCTGTCCGGCCTCGATGTGGCGGGCGCAGACGACGAAGCGGCCCAGGCCCTCGGGAAGGATCCCGAATAGGCCTGAGCCGCTTGGTGTCTGGCGGCTACAGCGTCGCGGTGTCGATGACGAAGCGGTAGCGCACGTCGCTCGAGAGCACGCGCTCGTAGGCCTCGTTGACGTAGTCGGCCGAGATGACCTCGATCTCGGGGGTGACGTCGTGCTCGGCGCAGAAGTCGAGCATCTCCTGGGTCTCGGGGATGCCGCCGATCATCGAGCCGGACAGGCTGCGTCGGCCGCCCGCGAGCGGGAAGAAGGGTACTTCGAGCGGCTGTTCGGGAGCACCGAGTTCGACCAGCGTGCCGTCGATCGCGAGCAGGCCGATGTAGGCGCCCATGTCGAGATTCGCCGACACGGTGTTGAGGATCAGGTCGAACTTGCCCGCCAGCTTGGTGAAGGTGTCGGGGTCGCTGGTGGCGTAGTACTCGTCCGCACCCAGGCGGAGGCCGTCCTCCATCTTCTTGAGCGACTGGCTGAGCACGGTCACCTCGGCGCCCATCGCGTGCGCGATCTTGACGCCCACGTGACCGAGGCCGCCGAGTCCGATGATGGCGACCTTCTTGCCGGGACCCGCACCCCAGTGGTGCAGCGGCGAGTAGAGCGTGATCCCCGCGCAGAGCAGGGGCGCGGCCTTGTCCAGCGGAATGCTGTCGGGGATGTTCAGCACGTAGTTCTCGTCGACGACGGTGGCCTGGCTGTAGCCGCCGTAGGTCGGGGTGCCGTCCTTGCCGATGGCGTTGTAGGTGCCGATCATGCCGCCCTCGCCGGTGCAGTACTGCTGCAGACCGGCCTTGCACTGCTCGCACTCGCGGCAGGAGTCGACGAAGCAACCGACTCCGACGTGGTCGCCGACCTTGAACTTGGTGACGGCGGAGCCGACCTCGGTGACGACGCCTGCGAGCTCGTGGCCTGCGACGACCGGGTAGTTGGGCTCACCCCACTCGGCTTTGACGGTGTGGATGTCGGAGTGACAGATGCCTGCGAACTTGATGTCGAACGCGACGTCGTGCGGGCCGACGTCGCGTCGCTCGATGGTGGTCTTGGTGAGTGGTTCGGTGGCCGACGTGGCGGCGATGGCGGAAACGGTCGTGGTCATCTTTTGTTCGTACCCTCTTGTCGTCTTGTCATGCGAACCTTCGTGGTGGTTGGCGAAGGTCATCAATCGAGCGCTGCATTGCGCCTCGAGCAGTCCCAACGGGGCCAGTCGCCAGATTAGTCCCGAACCGAGGTTTGAACCTGGTCACAGGCCTGGTGCGCGACGGCCTGCGGTGAAGCCGACCCGGTCGTACCGCACCAGTCCCTGCAGGTGGTACGGGTCGCGCGCGATGAGCGCCTCGGCGTCGGCGGTGCTGATGTCGGACGTGATCAGGACGCCCCCGGTGCCCGACTCGAGGCGCCCGGTCAGGATGAGGCGCCCGGCCGTGACCTCGTCCTCGAGCCACGCCAGATGGGCGGGCCTGGCCTGGCCGACCACGTCGGCGTCCTGCAGGTACGTGATCGTCAGCACGTGAAACACCAGGCGAGCGTATCCGAGCCGCACGGCCTCACCGGAATATCTGCCACACGACAGAAACGTGCGAATCGTGTTGTTAACCGGCGCGGCCCGATCGGTTACACGCACGCAACCACCGGCACCCGGCTGACGAGAAAACTGTCACCTGACAGAAATGTCCGCCTCGAGCCCCTGGAGCAGCAGTGATCAGCGACGTGCGCGACTCGCACCTCAGCGCCCACCCATCGGACACCGCGACGACCGCGGGAGCGAAGGCGCATGCGCGCGCGCAGCACGGGCGAGAAGCGGACCAGATGCGACACGTCCCCGCGACGAGCAGCCCGACACCGCCCGACGGTGTGGCGGCGGACCGCCTGGTGTGGTCGGAAACCGTTGCGCCAGGTGGATACACGACAGCCGTACTGGCGCGGGGCACCCGCATCCGGCTGACAGACGTCGACGGCGACGCGTGTGCACACGTGCTGCTCCATCGTGCCGACGGGCCACACGAGCGGCTCAACGTCGCCGACACGGTGAAGGTGCCGTGGCAGGCCTACCTCGGAGCCGGGCATCCGCTGCTCAGCGGATTCGGCCGCGTCCTGGCGACCGTCGTCGCCGACACGTCGGGAGCCCACGACGCCCTCGCCGGGACGACCACCCGCGCAGGCAACGAGGCGCGCTACGGCGCCGGGACGCCGCAGTCGACGTCACCCGCAGGACGCGAGCTGCTGCTGCTCGCGGCACTCAAGAACGGCCTCGGCCCGCGCGACCTGCCGCCGTCGGTGTCCTTCTTCAAGGGCGTCCGGGTCGACGACGCGGGGACGTTGCAGTGGCACGGTTCGGCGGGGCGCGGTACGACGGTCGACCTGCTGCTGCACGTAGATGCGATCGTCTCGCTGGCGAACACGGCGCATCCCCTCGACCCGCGGCCCGAGTTCACGTCCACCCCCCTTCGGGTCCACGCCTGGCCCGCCGCCGACGACCTCGAGAAGCTGGTCGCTGGTGAGCTGGTGGGTCCGTTGGACCCCGAACACCGCCAGGCCGTGGCCAACACCGACGCCGACCTGACCGCCCGAGGAGTCCTGTGAACGCCCCCGCCCGCCCCGATGCGCTGATTCCCGGTCTGGCCATCCTCGACGAGACCGTCGCCGAGCGGGCCGCCTGGTCGACGGTGGTCGTCGCCGGTGACGTGCTGACCATCGTGGATCTCGCGGGGAACCAAGCCGTCGACTGCCTGCTGTACTCCGCCGCCGACAACGCCGTCCGCTACTCCGCCTCGGAAACCATTGCGCGCCAAGGTCGCATCGTGCTGACCACCGGATCCGTCCTGCGAGCCGATACCGGCGCGGCCCTGATGACCGTGGTCGGTGACGAGGTCGGGGTGCACGACACCCTCGGTGGTGCGTGCTCGAAGGAGTCCAACACCCTCCGATACGGCCAGCACACCCGCGCCCAGCACGGCTGCATGGAGAACTTCCTGATCGAGGGTGCACGTCACGGACTCGGCGCCAAAGACCTTGCAAGCAACATCAACTGGTTCATGAACGTGCCGGTGGACCCCGACGGTGCACTGGGAATCGTCGATGGCCTGTCGGCGCCGGGCAAACGGGTGGCCCTGCGGGCGGAGATCGACACCCTGGTCCTCGTCTCGAACTGTCCGCAGATCAACAACCCGTGCAACGCCTTCGACCCGACGCCGGTCCGAATGATCGTCACGCGTCCCGACGAGGCCGCATGACGGAGACCGTCCTCATCGCCAACCGCGGCGAGATCGCGGTCCGACTGGTCCGGTCGGCGCGGCTGCTTGGCCTGCGGACCGTCGCCGTGTTCTCCGACGCCGACCGCGGAGCGCCTCACGTGCGGCTCGCCGACGAGGCGGTCCGATTGGGACCCGCGGCACCGAGCGCGAGCTACCTGCGGGTGGACTCGATCCTTGCCGCGGCCTCCGCGACCGGCACCGACATGATCCACCCCGGCTACGGATTCCTCTCCGAGGATGCCGAATTCGCGTCCGCCGTCGAGAGCGCCGGGATGGCGTTCGTCGGTCCGACACCGCATCAGCTGCGCGTCTTCGGCACCAAGCACACGGCCCGTTCTGCCGCCCGCGCCGCGGGAGTCCCCGTCTTCGCCGGCTCCGAACTCCTCGACGGCGCCGAGGCGGCGCAGGCTGCCGCCGACGAGATCGGCTATCCCGTCATGCTCAAGGCGACCGGCGGTGGCGGCGGGATCGGCATGCAGGTCTGTCGGGACGCCTCAGAGCTGCGGTCCGCCTTCGACCGCGTGTCACGGCTGGCAGAGCGGAGCTTCGGATCCGCCGGGGTCTTCGTCGAACGGTTCGTCGACGGTGCGCGCCACGTCGAGGTCCAGATCTTCGGCGACGGCACCGGCCGCGTCGTGTCCCTCGGCGATCGGGACTGCTCGCTGCAGCGCCGCAACCAGAAGGTGATCGAGGAGGCGCCGGCCCCCAACCTCCCGGATGACGTTCGCGCACAACTGCACTCGTCGTCGCGTGCACTGGCCGCCGCCCTCGCGTACCGATCGGCGGGTACCGTCGAATTCGTCTACGACCCGCGCCGGGAGGAAGCGTCGTTCCTCGAGGTGAACGCGCGGCTCCAGGTCGAACACCCCGTGACCGAGGCCGTCACAGGTGTCGACCTGGCGGAGTGGATGTTCCGGCTCGCGCGCGGTGAGGTCGACGTGCTCGCCGGCCACCTGACGGCAGGGTCGACGCTCGGCGCAGTACCGGTGCGCGGCCACTCGGTCGAGGCGCGGGTGTACGCCGAGGACCCGTCGCGCGACTACCGGCCGAGCACGGGAACGTTGGTGGCGGTGGAGTTTCCCGGCGCGATGGCAGGCGATCCGGCCCCGCGCGTGGACACCTGGGTCGAGGCGGGCACCGAGGTGTCCGCCTCCTATGACCCGTTGCTCGCCAAGGTCGTTGCAGTCGGCGAGAATCGCGACGAGGCCTTCGACCGGCTCGGACGCGCACTCGACGCCACCGTCCTGCACGGGATCGAGGTCAACGTCGGAATGCTCAGCGCGGCAATGAGACTCGACGACGTGCGCGCGGCGCAGCACGACACCGCCACCCTGGCCGGTGTCGTCGATCCCCGGCCGCGGATCACCGTCGAGGTGCCCGGCCTGCTGACCACCGTCCAGGACCTGCCCGGCCGGATCGGGCTTTGGAACGTCGGCGTGCCGCCCAGCGGGCCGATGGACGACCTGTCGTTCCGGCTGGGGAACCGTGCCCTCGGCAATGCCGAGGGCGCACCGGGATTGGAGTGCACCGCGTCCGGACCCGCGTTGCGCGTCACCCACGACACGACGTTCTGCGTGACCGGTGCCGAGTGCACCGTCACCGTGAACGGCGCACCGGTGCCGATGTGGCAGCCGGTCGATGTCCCCGCCGGCGGCGTGCTGACGGTCGGCGCGGCCGAGACGGCGGGCCTGCGGGCGTACGTCCTGGTCGCAGGCGGCTTCGACGTGCCTGCCTACCTCGGGAGTGCCTCGACGTTCACCCTCGGCCGCTTCGGTGGGCACGGGGGCAGGCAACTCGTCGTCGGCGACGTCCTGCGCGCGCTTCCGTCGACACCGGAGGTGGCGACCGAGGCGGTTCCCGTCGACCTGCGCCCGGCGATGCCATCGGAATGGGAACTGACCGTCACCGAGGGCCCGCACGGGGCGCCCGACTTCTTCACCCGCGCGGACATGGACACCCTGTTCGACGCGGGCTACGTCGTGCACTTCAACTCGGCCCGCACGGGTGTCCGCCTCGAAGGTCCGCGCCCCCAGTGGGCCAGACCCGACGGCGGCGAGGCGGGACTGCATCCGTCGAACCTTCACGACAACGCCTATTCGGTTGGCGCGCTGGACTTCACCGGTGACACCCCGATCCTGCTGGGTCCCGACGGCCCGAGTCTCGGTGGCTTCGTCTGCCCGGTGACGGTCGTCGCGGCCGACCGGTGGAAGCTCGGCCAGCTGCGACCCGGTGACACGGTCCGGTTCGTGCCGATCCGGGCAGCCGACTCACCGTCGCGGTCGGAACTGGGCGCGGCGCGGATGGCGTCGAGCCCGTTCGTTCGTCGCGGTGCCCGTGACGGAGACGACGGCGTACTGGCCCGGCGTGCCGGTGACGGTGCGCCCCGCGTGACGTATCGGCGCAGTGGTGACGACAACGTCCTCGTCGAGTATGGCGACATGGTGCTCGACCTCGCGCTGCGCGCCAGGGTGCACGCGTTGAACGAACGGCTCGAAACCAGTTCCACGCCGGGGATCTTGGACCTCACGCCTGGCATCCGGTCGCTGCAGGTGCACGTCGACCCCGACGTGCTCTCGATCGACCGGCTGCTGGGTCTGCTGGCCGAACTCGAGGACGATCTGCCCGCGACCTCGGAGCTCGTCGTGCCGAGTCGCTCGGTGCGGTTGCCGCTGTCCTGGGACGATCCAGCGACTCGCGAGGCGATCGCACGCTACACCTCCGGGGTGCGTGACGACGCCCCCTGGTGTCCGTCCAACATTGAGTTCATCCGCCGGATCAACGGGCTCGCGAGCCAGGACGACGTCATGGACACGGTGTTCTCGGCGGAGTACCTCACGCTCGGCCTCGGCGACGTCTACCTCGGTGCGCCGGTCGCCACCCCACTCGATCCGCGGCACCGGCTGGTGACCACCAAGTACAACCCGGCTCGCACCTGGACCGCGGAGAACTCGGTCGGCATCGGCGGGGCGTACCTCTGCATCTACGGCATGGAGGGACCGGGCGGCTATCAGTTCGTCGGCAGGACGACGCAGGTGTGGAGTCGATACCGCCACACCGCGCCGTTCGAGCCGGGCAGTCCGTGGCTGCTGCGCTTCTTCGACCGCATCTCCTGGTACCCCGTGAGTGCAGAAGAACTGCTGGACCTGCGGGCCGACATGGCCGCTGGCCGGGGGTCGGTCGAGATCACCCCGGGGGTGTTCTCGCTCGCCGACCACGAGCGCTTCCTCGCCGACGAGGCCGATTCCATCGCCCGGTTCCGCGCCGTTCAGGCGACGGCCTTCGCGGCCGAGCGTGCTGCCTGGGCGGCGGCGGGCGAGTTCGACCGCGCCGAGCGGGCGGAGTCTCGGGTCTCCGTGCCGAGTTCCGACCTGGTACTCGGGGACGACGAGCAACGGGTGGATGCACCGTTCTCGTCGAGCGTGTGGAAGGTCGACGTCTCGGTCGGCGAGCAGGTGGTCGCGGGCCAGGCGCTGTTGGCGCTGGAGGCCATGAAGATGGAGACCGTCCTGACGGCGCCGGTCGACGGCGTCGTCACCCACGTACTGGTCGAGGCCGGAAATCAGGTCGACCCCGGAACTCCGCTGGTTGTCGTGGGCGCGAGCGGCCTACCTTCGGACGACCGCAACGTAGAGGGAGTGCCGGCATGACCGTTCAGCGAGAAGCGAAGCGGGATCGCGCATGAGCGTTCAGCGAGAAGCGAAGCGGGATCGCGCATGAGCGCCGTCGAACGGGTGCGCGCGACCTATGCCGCGATCGACGCCGCCGAACGCCCGGAGGTCTGGGTCTTCCTGCGCCCGAGAGCCGACGCGCTCGCCGATGCGCACGCCGTGGACGCCGCCGTGCTCTCTGGGGCCGATCTCCCGCTCGCCGGATTGACGGCGGCGGTGAAGAACAACGTCGACGTGGCCGGCCTGCCGACGACCGCGGGGTGTCCGTCGTACGCCACGACGCCCGCGGCCGACGATGCGGCGGCCGTCGCGCGACTGCGCGCCGCAGGTGCCGTGGTGATCGGTGCGACCAACCTCGACCAGTTCGCCACCGGCCTGGTCGGGACGCGCAGTCCCCATGGTGCCGTTCGTGATTCGCGACGACCGGATCACATCTCCGGCGGGTCGAGCGCCGGGTCCGCGGTCGCCGTCGCCCTCGGCCTCGTCGATCTGGCCGTCGGCACCGACACCGCGGGGTCGGGCCGCGTTCCCGCCGCACTGCAGGGCATCGTCGGGATCAAGCCGACCTACGGCGTCGTGCCGACCGACGGTGTGATTCCGGCGTGCCGGTCCTATGACTGCGTGACGGTCTTCGCGCGGGATCTGGACACCGCGGACGTGGCGATGGGTGTCATGGCTGGTGGCGCACGGCCGTTTCCGCCCGACGCGCCGTTGGCCGCGCCGGAGGCCCCCAAAGTGGCCATCCCACAGGAACTTCCCGCACTGTCCGAGGAATGGCGGACCGCTTTCCGCGCGGCGTGTGCGCGTCTCGAGGCCCACGGTGCGGTGCTGCGCGAGGTCGACCTCTCGTCGTTCCTGGCCGCCGCGCGACTCCTCTACGACGGGGGACTGGTCGCGGAACGGCACGAGGCCGTCGGAGAATTCGTCGACGCGCATCGTGCCGAGACGGATCCCACTGTCGGAGCGATCATTTCCGCTGCCGGGGAGATTCCGGCGACACGTCTGCTGCGGGATCGCCATCTGCTCGCCGAGCTCACCGGCAGCGCCATGGCCGCCCTCGGTGACTGCGACGCCCTGTTGCTCCCGACGACGACCGATCACCCGACGCTTGCCGAGATCGCGGCTGACCCGGTAGGGGTGAACTCGCGCCTGGGGACCTACACCAACTTCTGCAATCTGATGGACATGTGTGCCGTGGCAGTGCCCTCGGGCACCGCAGGGCACGACCAATTCGGCGTCTCGGTGCTCGCGCGGTCCGGCGCCGACGCCGTCGCCATCGACGTCGCCCGTCTGGTCACGGCGCCGACGGGGGCGGTCGCGCTGCCCGGCGCCGCGTCGCTCGAAGGCCGGTCGATCCTGCCGCCGTGGCCGACGCGTGCCGGTGCCGACGCCACGTTGCTGCTGGTCGTCGGGGCCCATCTTCGCGGGCAGCCCTTGGCCTTTCAGCTCTTCGAACGTGGCGCACGCTGGGCGGGTCCTGCACTCACCGCGCCGGTGTACCGGCTGGCGCGCCTGGACACCACGCCTCCGAAGCCGGGTCTCGTCAGGGTCGCGGACGGCGGTGCCGCCATCGGCGGTGAGCTGTGGCTGGTGGGCACCGCGATGCTCGGTGACTTCCTGGCCGCGCTTCCTGCCCCGATGTCACTCGGTCGAGTGACCCTCGCCGACGGAACCGAGGTCGTCGGCTTCGGCTGCGCGCTGGACGCGTGGGAGGCCGGCGAGGACATCACCCACCACGGTGACTGGCCGACCTACCTGAGCAGTGTGGCGTCCGTGTCGTCGGACGCGACGCCGGTGTAGCGCTGGATCTCGTCCCTGGTCCGCGTGCGAAGGGCGGCCGTCTCGCCGTCGGGGATGCCCAGCACGCGCATGCAGGCGTCGGCCACGTGGACGGGGAGTGCGGTGCGCTCGGGGCCCGGTGGCACCGACCACATGTTCACCAGCGATTCGACCAGCCGGAACGGCAGGTCCGCGGCGGCCTGGTGGATACCGGTCTGATCGATGACCGCCTGGCTCAGTGCCAGATAGTGCAGCCGCAGCCGTTCACGGTCCGACCAGAACGGCTCGAGGCGGGCGTCGCGGAGTTCGGGCAGCAGATACAGCGCACCGAGATTCCAGCGACCCGCGAGGAGTTGGCCGCCGTCGAACGCGGCGAGCGCATGCAAGTGCTCCGCGGCACTCAATGCCGGCTCAGCGCCAAGGAGATTGGGCACGAACGCCAACGTGGGACTGACGGTGTCGCTCAGCAGCGCGCAGAGGATGTCGTCCTTGGTCTTGAAGTAGTGGTAGAGCGAGGCCTGACGGATGCCCACCGACTCGGCGATGGACCTGGTCGAGGTGCCGGTGTAGCCCAGGGTCGTGAACAGTTCGCCGGCGGCGTCGAGGATCTCGTCGCGCGCCGTGACGCCGGGGCGTTTCTGGTCGTGATGGCGGGGGCGACCGGCCCTAGCGAGCGGCATGCCCCCATCGTGGACCATCGCGGGCCGGAAATGGCCATGTCCGCCCGTTTCTGTCACACGACAGAAACGCGCGATACGCATCGGTTACGTGTGCCGTCAATTGGTTACGCCAGCGACACCCACCGGGCTGCCATGGCCGGAAAACTGTCACTTGACAGGCGGACGCCACAAGGACGTGCCTCCGCCTCGCTGACCTCGACACTTCGCAGGAGCGTTCTCACATGGGCATCGCTGTATCCGAAGCCGTCGGCACCACAACCGGTGCCTCGGCGGTGCCTCCGATCGCCGACGCCGTCGCGACCGTCGACGATCTGCGCGTGACGTTTCGGCGCAATGGTCGCGACGTCCACGCGCTTCGGTCGGTGTCACTGCAGATCGCGCCCGGCGAGATCCTGGGCCTCGTCGGCGAATCCGGTTCCGGCAAGAGCGTTCTCGGGTTCAGCATGCTGGGGTTGCTGCCCAAGCACTCCAGGATCGAAGGCACCGTCACGGTCGCGGGTTCCGACATGGTCGACGGCGACGACAAGGCTCTGCGCAAGGTCCGACGCCTCGACCTCGGGGCGGTCTTCCAGGACCCCATGACCTCGCTGAACCCCACCATGCGCATCGGCAAGCAGGTCGCCGAGGCGGCAGGCAGCGAGGAGGAGGCGCTGCGACTGCTGGCCGCGGTCGGCATACCCGAGCCGAAGCGCCGGATGCGGGCGTATCCGCACGAACTCTCCGGCGGCCTGCGGCAACGCGTGATGATCGCGATCGCCATCGCAGGCAATCCCGAGCTCATCATCGCCGACGAACCGACCACCGCTCTCGACGTCACCGTGCAGGCTCAGGTGCTGCGTCTGCTGCGCAGCCTGCGTGACGAGATCGGTTGCAGCATCGTCTTCATCACCCACGATCTCGGTGTCGCCGCGCAGATCTCGGATCGCATCGCGGTGCTCTACGCGGGCCGGATCGCCGAAGTCGGCCCGACCGCGGCCGTCCTGAGCGCGCCAGCACACCCGTACACGCACGGATTGCTGCGGTCGCGGCTGACCCTCGAGACCGCGCGTGACCGAAAACTCGCCGCGCTCGCAGGTTCGGTGCCCAGTGCGGTCACCCCGTTGCCCGGCTGCGCGTTCGAGCCACGGTGCACGATCGCCCGCGACGACTGCACGACGTCGCCGCCCGATCCGGTGGCGGTCGCGGCCGACCGCACCAGCGCGTGCATCCTGCCGTTGGAGGTGGTCGCCGAGACCCTCGGCACCAAGTCGACAAACACCGAGGAGCCGTTCCCGGCGGCTCCCGCCGAGGCGCCCGAGCAGCCCGCTTCGGTGGTGTTGCGCGACGTCACGAAGACGTTCTCCGTGGCCAAGCGATGGCTGGACAGGTCGTCAGGCGGTGGCAAACTTCAAGCGTTGCGCGGTGTTTCACTGCGCGTCGCCCATGGCGAGTCGGTCGCGCTGGTCGGCGAGAGCGGGTCGGGCAAGTCGACGCTGCTGCGCGCGATCGCCGGTCTCGAGAAGCCCACCACGGGCGAGGTCACGCTGGTCGCAGGCCAGCGTCCCCAGATGGTGTTCCAGGATGCGGGGGCGTCGCTGACGCCCTGGCTGTCGGTCGGTGAGCTGATCTCGGAGCGGCTCAGTGGCAAGGGCCTGTCGCGATCTCAGCGGCGCGAAGCGGTCGTCGACGTGCTGCAGCGCGTGGGTCTTCCTGCCGAGGTGGCGAAGTCGCGGGCCGGGCAGTTGTCCGGCGGGCAGCGGCAGAGGGTCTCACTGGCGCGAGCCACGGTGGTGCCGCCCTCGGTGCTCCTGTGCGACGAGCCGACCAGCGCGCTCGACGTGTCGCTCGCCGCCTCCGTGCTCAACCTGATCGGCGATCTGCGGCGCAGCCTCGACATGTCGGTGGTGTTCGTCACCCACGACCTGTCGGTCGCCCGCGTGGTCGCCGACCGGATCGCGGTGATGTACCTGGGTCGCATCGTCGAGATCGGGCCTGCCGAACAGGTCATCGGCAACCCAGCCCATCCGTACACCCAGGCACTCGTCGACTCGATCCCCGATCTCGGCCGCGAATCCCGCGTTCTGCCAGGCGAACCCGCGAGCCCGCTGTCACCCCCATCGGGATGTGCCTTCCATCCTCGCTGCGCCATCGCCGTCGATGCCTGCGGCGGAGACCAACTCGACGTCCGGCTGGAGGGTGCCCCCGGCAACCCGCACCAGGTGGCGTGCATCGAAAGGCGGGCCGTCTGATGGCGATCGCAGTGTCAGCCGCCCCGACCCTGGTGCGCGGGCGAGGACGGCGCGTTCTGTCGCTGCCGCAGTCGCGTTCGGCGATCCTCAACTGGGTCGGATTCTCGTTGATCTTCGTGGTCACGCTCGTCGCGATCGCCGTACCGCTGTTGGCGCCACACGATCCGCTGATGCCCGTCGGGATGCCGTTGCAGGCGCCGGGCAAGAACGGCTTCCTGCTCGGAAGTGACAGCATCGGCCGCGACATCCTGTCGCGCGTCCTCTACGGTGTCCGCTCGAGTTGGTTCGCGGCGCTGGTGGTGGTGGCGGTCGGGCTGCTCTTCGGCGGACTGGTGGGCCTGATCGCCGGCGCGACCGGAGGCTGGGTCGACTCGGTGCTCATGCGCATCACCGACGGATTCCTGTCGCTGCCCGCCCCCGTCCTGGCGATCGCCGTGGTCGCCGCGCTCGGGCCGGGCTTCGTCCACACGCTGATCGCGGTGTCGATCGTGTGGTGGCCGTTCTACGCGCGGCTGGTCCGCGGTGAGGTCGCGCGCCTCGCGGCCCGGCCCCACGTCGAAGCCGCGAAACTGGCTGGGGTGAGCCGCTTTCGGCTCGCGGGACGACACCTACTCCCTGGCGCGGTACCCAATGCGCTGGTGGCCGCGAGCCTCGACATCGGCACCCTGATCCTCACCCTCGCCGCCCTGTCGTTCCTCGGTCTCGGACAGTCCGCGCCTGCCGCGGAGTTGGGTGCCGATTCGGCCCGCAACCTGAGTTACTTCCTTCAGCAGTGGTGGATCCCGGTGATGCCCGGTCTCGGGGTGCTGGTGCTGGCACTGATCGGCAACATCGCGGGGGACAACCTACGCAACCTGATGAAGACGAGTTGACGATGAGCGCTTGCGCGAAGAGAGGGAGGCCTGAGTGAAGACCTTCATAGCGGCGAGGGTCGGGGCGATGGCGGCGATCCTGGTCGCCCTGACCGGCGTGATGTTCCTGCTGCAACACATCTCACCGATGGACCCGGTCAAGGCCCAGATGGGAGCGCAGGCCTCGGCCGAGGCGGTGGCGGCCCGTCGTCAGGCCCTCGGGCTGAACGAGCCGATGCTGGTGCAGTTCTGGCACTACCTGACCGGTGCCGTCACGGGCGATCTCGGCACCTCGTTCCGCACTCGCCACGGCGTCGCCTCCGACCTGGGTACGTTCTTCCCGGCCACTCTGGAGCTGGCCCTGTACGGTCTCGCCTTCGCTCTGGTGCTGGCCGTGCTGCTCGCGTTCAGCACGACGCTGAACTGGCGCGGCGCGGGTGCGCTTCGGGCGGTCCTGTTCACGGGGTCGTCGGCGCCGATGTTCCTGCTCGGGATCCTCGGGTTGATCGTGTTCTACAAGGAACTGGGCTGGGTGCCCGCCAACGGGCGCATCGGCATCGCGAACCCGCCCACCGGGCCGACCGGACTGCTCACGGTCGACGGGTTGTTGCAGGGACGTCTCGACGTCGTGGGCGACGCCCTGCACCACCTCGTCCTGCCCGCACTCGTCATCGCCGTCGGTCCCGCCGTCGCCATCGGCCGGGTGCTGCGCAGCAGTCTGCTCGGTGACATTGACAGCGACTATGCGCGAACCGCGCGCGCCAAGGGATTGTCGGAGGGCAACATCCTGGCCCGTCACGTACTGCGCAACTCCGTCGGCTCCGCGCTCTCGATGACGGGTCTGCAAGTGGGACTGATGTTCTCGGGTGTCCTGGTAGTCGAGCAGGTCTTCGGCTGGCCGGGCATCGGGCAGTACATCGCGCAGAGCATCCCGGTCGCCGACTTCCCTGCCATCGCGGGTGTCACGCTCATGCTCGGCGCCCTCTACGTCTTCATCAACACGGCGGTCGACCTCATGCAGGCCGCCGCCGATCCACGCATCGCAACAACAGGAGGTTAGGTGCCGAAACAGCCACTCATCGTGGGCAATCCGGTGTTCGTCGTCGTCGACATGCAGGTGGGCGGTGACATGCCCGCCGAGGAGGTCGGCATCGAGCACATGCCCGGGTACGACGGACGCATCGAACGCACCCAGCGTCTGCTCGCCGCCGCGCGTGCCGCCGGCGTGCCGGTGGTGTTCTTCCAGGAGGTGCACCGGCCCAGTGGCATCGACTTCGGCCGCGAGCTCGACGGCACCGAGGGCGTGCACTGCGTCGACGGCAACCCGGGCACGCCGCTGCACCCTGCTCTGTTACCGGAGCCCGGCGAGTTCCACATCGTCAAACGTCGGTACTCGGGTTTCATCGGAACGGATTTCGAGATCGTGCTGTCCGGCCTGAAGGCGTCGACGCTGATCCTCGTCGGCGGCCTCACCGACGTCTGCGTGCACTACACGTTCGCCGACGCCCACCAGCGCGACTACTACGTCCGCGTCGTCACCGACTGCGTGGGCGGATCGACGCAGTACCGCCACGATGCCGCGCTCGACGCCATGGAGTACCTGCAGACCGGTGCGCTCCGCACCACCGACGAGATCCTCGCCGCGTTCGGTGAACTCGCATCGACCCCCGCCCCCGTCCTCGAAGGAGCCGCACGATGACCGTCAGATTCCGTGTCATGTCCGCCATCGCTGCGGTCGCAGTGCTGACCCTGAGCGCCTGCGGCGGTTCGGATTCCGGCGGTAGCAGCACCCCCAACGCCGCGCCGACCGACAAGGTGCTGCACCTGTCGTTCCTGCAGGATCCCGGGCAGCCGCCCGACCCCGACGTCTACTACGCAGGGCAGGGTCTGCTCCTGACGACCAACACCTACGAGGGTCTGCTGCAGTACAAGGCAGGCACGGACAAGGCGGAACTGGAGCCGCTCCTGGCCACCGAGTGGACCGCCTCACCCGACAACAAGGTGTTCACCTTCAAGCTCCGGCCCGGTGTGAAGTTCCACGACGGCACCCCCTTCACGTCGGCGGCAGTGAAGGCGTCCTTCGACCGCAGGGTCGCCGTCAACCAGGGTCCGGCCTACATGGTCAAGGACGTCGAATCCGTCACCACCCAAGGTGATCTGGGTGTCACCATCACGCTGAAGGCGCCCAACTCGGCGTTCCTCGACTACCTGGCGTGCCCGTACGGGCCCCGGATGATGAGCCCTGAGGGTCTGAAGAAGAACGCGGGCACCGACAACGCCCAGGGCTACCTGACCAATCACGATCTGGGCACCGGGCCGTACACGCTGACGGCCGCGGAGGTCGGGTCGAAGTACGAGCTGGCGGCCTTCGCTGACTACTGGGGCGCCAAGCCCTACTTCGAGAAGGTCGAGATGCCGGTGATCACCGACGTCTCGGCACAGCAGTTGCAGTTCAACAACGGTCAGCTCGCCGCGATCCTGCACGACCTCCCATCGTCGGCGGTGCAGTCCTATCTCGATAACAAGTCGTTCGCGAACTATTCGCTGCCGACGATGATGTCGAACTACGTGTACATCAACCCGCGCAAGGGGATGATGACCGACGCCAAGAACCGCAACGCCGTCATGCAGGCGGTCGACGTCGACGAGCTGGTCAAGCAGACCTACTTCGGGCGTGGCCAGGTGGCGAGCCAGATCTATCCGTCGAACATGATGGCGCCGGAGTTCGGGAAGCAGTCCGTGCCGCACGACCCCTCGGTGTTGACCGCGCTGGCGGCAGGATTGCCGCCGGACCAGAAGAACGTCACCATCGGATACGACTCCAGCAACCCGGACAACCAGTTGATCAGCAACCTGCTTCAGACGCAGTTGGCGGCCGCGGGGCTGACCGCCAAGGTGCAGGCCTATCCGACGTCTGAAATCTATGGCTGGATCGGTTCTGACGGGCAGGCCGCGCCAGAGCTACTGGCATATCTCGGGTGGCCGGACGCCCCGTCTCCGTACACCTGGGGTCACATCTCCTGGGATCCCGACGGTGGTCTGAATCTGTTGGGGTGCTCGGCACCGCCGATCACCGAGGCGTTGGCCAGGGGCCTGCCGACCGGTTCCGATGCGGACTTCTCGACGGCCGGTGAGGAGGCCGTGAAGACCGGCTGCTGGCTGAACGTCGCCAACGTCAACGACTTCATGGTCGCGCAGCCGTGGCTCAAGGGTGTGGAGCAGGCGCACGTCGTGACGAACCCGAACTCGCTTCGGCTGGCCGCACTCTCGGTGGGCTGATGACGGGACTGGCACGCAAGAGTGGGGTGCGCAGGATCGTCCTGCTCACGCTGGGCTGGGAGGATCTGCCGAAATCCGTTTCGGTGCACGGCAGTTCACCCGAGTTGCGGATGCGCGAGCCGGTGCCCGGGGTGCTTCTCCAGACCGACGGCGGCTGGGTGCTCCTCGACACCGGGTTCAACACCGCGCTCATCCGTGATCCGTATCTGCGGCGGCGGTACTTCCCGTCGGTGGAGTACCAGCCGCTGCTGCCCGGCCCCGGCGAACCGATCGAGGAGGCGCTCTTCGACGTCGGGATCGACGTCGACGACATCCACGTCGTCGCGCTGTCGCACCTGCACGTCGACCATGCCGGCGGCCTGAAGCTGTTCGCGGGCAAGGTCCCCGTCCACGCGCAGCGCCGCGAGCTCGAATACGGACTGTCGAACCATCCGGTGCCGCAGAGCCACGCGATCTTCCGGGTGGACTTCGATGACCCCACCATCGACTGGCAACTCGCCGACGGCGAGGCCGAGATCGCTCCGGGAATCACGGCGGTGCCGACGTACGGGCACACGCCGGGCCACCAGAGCTTCGTGGTGGAACTCGACGAGTCGGTGGGCGGTGACGGGTTCGTGTTCGCCTTCGATGCCGCCGACCTGACCGAGAACATCGAGGGTGAACTGGCCATCGGCGGGTACATCGACGTCGAGCCAGAGGAGACCATCGAGCCGATCCGCAGACTCAAAGAGCTTGCGGCGAGGAAGGGTTACCCGTTGATACCCGGTCACGATCCGCACGTCTGGCCCGAGTTGACCACTCACTTCCACGAACGCTTCGGTCCGGTTCCGACGTAGTGGACGTGCGGATGGGCGAGTGTGGGGGACTGTGGCGGCGCACCCTGCTGATCGATGCCGACGGGACACACGACGCCCGCACCGGTGTGCGGTGGTTGCAGGGATCGACCGCCTACGTCGACTCCCGTGGCTTCGCCGGGCGCCTGCACCAGAGCGGCGACGTGTTCGAGTGGCATCGCGACGTGGAGCTCGAACCGCCAGGCGAGTTCCCCGACGCGGGGTCGATGCAGTGGGACGGCGACGTTCTCGTCGAAACGGGCGTGCACGCGAACTACGTCGAGCACTGGGTCCGCGACGAAGGCACGACGGACCCGTGCGGCGCCGCCTTCCTACGCGCCCCCGACGGCACCGACGGGTTGCTGCTGCGCGTCGGCGACCTGTTCGGTTGGGCCGGCGCGGGCGCCGTGGCGATCGGCCAGGTCGGCGGCCAGGATTGGGAAGAGCTGGGAATCATGCTGTCCGACAACGAAGTTCAGGCCAATGGCGTGCGCTGGATCATCGAACGACGCGAAGGGAATCTTCATCCATGACCGGTACGACGTCTTTCACCACGGTGCCGATCGTCGACATCAGCGGGCTGCGGTCGTCCGACCGCGCCGAGCGCGAACGGGTGGCTGCCGAGGTCGGCGCCGCAGCCCGTGAGGTCGGGTTCCTCTACGTCAGCGGTTCCGGGATCGACGACGCGCTCTTCGACCGGATGCTCGCCGCGACCACGGAGTTCTTCGCGCTGCCGGTCGAGGAGAAGATGCGCAGCTACATCGGGTTGTCCCGGTGTCACCGCGGCTACGTGCCGGTCGGCGAGGAAGGTGTCGAGAACGGGATGCCCGATCTCAAGGAGGCGTTCGACACCGCGCTCGATCTGCCCGCCGACGACCCGGACTACCTCGCAGGCAACCCGATGCTCGGCCCGAACACGTGGCCTGCCGTTCCCGGTTTCGCCGAGTCGGTGACCGACTACTACGACGCCGTGCTGGAGGTCGGACACCTGCTTCTGCGAGCGTTCGCGGTCGCTCTCGGCGAGGATCCCGACGTGTTCTCCAGGCACGCGACCAAGACGCCGAGCCAGCTGCGGCTGGTCCACTATCCCTACAACCCCGAGGCCAAGGACGGGCTGGGCATCGGCGCCCACACCGACTACGAGTGCTTCACGCTGCTGAAGCCGACGGCACCCGGTCTGGAGGTCCTCAACGGCGCGGGGGAGTGGATCGACGTGCCGCCGGTGCCGGGCACGTTCGTCGTGAACATCGGCGACCTCCTCGAGCTCTGGACCGGCGGCGCCTTCGTCGCGACCAGCCATCGCGTCCGCAGGGTCGTCGAGGAGCGGTACTCGTTCCCGTTGTTCTTCAACGTCGACTACGACACCGAGGTGAAACCGCTGCCCCAGTTCACGTCACCCGACACTGCGCCCCGACCGCCCCTGAGGGCGGGGGAGCACCTGTTCGCCCAGACCGCGCAGACCTTCGCCTACCTGCGCAACCGGATCGACAGCGGCGAGCTGGTCCTGCCGGACGGGTCGTTGGGGATCAACCAGTTCGGCCAGCAGGCGCTGCAGGGCGTCGAGTAGCCGGGTCAGTTGATCGGTGCGTTGACGAAGCGCAGGTCGTCGAGCATGCCCCTGGCGGCGACGATGCCCTCGCCGGTCTGCCACACCTCGTTGTTCACGATGAAGACGCGGTTGTCACGAACGGCCGACAGCTTCTTCCACGCGTCGCTCTCGAGCACCTCGGCGGCCTTGTCCTTGGCGGCGGGTGAGTCGAACGACAGGTAGACGACGTCACCGTCGGCGGCCGAGAAGTCGGTGGACTTGGTCACCTCGGAGGTGCTGACCTCCTGATACGGCTTGTCCTTGAACCGCTGCGTGGCGGGTCGGTCCACGCCGACCGCGCCGAGCACGCTGGCGGGGAAGTCGTCGATGCCGAAGATCCGCAGGGTGTTCTCCGTCAACTGCACCACCGACACCTGGTAGTGGGTGGCGTCGTTGTCGGCGCCGGTCTTGTCGGCGGCCTGCTCGAACCCGTCGATCAGTCGACCGGCGGCGTCGGCCCGGCCGGTCGCCGCGCCCACGGTGCGCAGCGTGTCCTGCCAGCCCGGTCCGGGAGCACCCGTGAACACCGTCGGTGCGATCGCCGACAGTTCGCCGTACGCCTCCGGCGTCAATGCCTGCGAACCCAGGATGAGGTCGGGGTTGGCGGCCTTGATCGCGGCGATGTCGGGTGTCGTGCGGTGGCCCGCGCCGGGCACGTCGTGCACGACGGTGCCCAGGTAAGACGGTTGGGCATCGGAACCGTCCGGCAGGGCGGCAGCCACGATGCGCGACTGCAACCCGAGCGCGCACAGCGCGTCGAGCTGGTCGCCCGAGAGCACCACGACGCGCTGGGGGTCAGCCGGAACGTCGGTGGTCCCGGCGGCGTGACGGACCTCGCGCGTCGGGGGACCCTCGTCGAGCTGCGCCGGATCGGGGGCACAGGACTCGTCGGGCCTGCGGTCATTTCCCAGCACGCCCGCACCGGCGATCCGCGTGGTGCTGGTGACGGGTGCGTTCGACGCGGCCGTCGTCGGACCCGCAGGCTCGCTGCCACAGCCGCTCACCAACGTCACGGCGACGGCAACGGCGACGGCTGCCGAAGCGGCGATCGGACCCACCCGCGAGCTCAGAACCGGCACGTCGCCGACCGTACCAATTCCCCGCCTCGCTGCGCTCCGACGCTCTGTCACATCCGGGCAGTTCGAAGCCGGTCAGGCGCCCTGCGCTGTGAGGTTCTTACCAAATACGACGGTTTGTAGGACCCATGACGCTCTACGGGCCGTCGGGGGATAAGATTCGTCAGAGCAAGCGGTTAGCCGCCGCCGAACTTTTTTGGAGGATCTGTTGGTAGCCGAAGCGCCCCCAATCGGAGAACTCGAGGCAAGCCGTCCCTTCCCGGCGCGGCTGGGTCCCAAGGGCAACCTCATCTACAAGCTGGTGACCACCACCGATCACAAGCTGATCGGCATAATGTATTGCGTCGCCTGCTTCATGTTCTTCTTCATCGGCGGCCTGATGGCGCTGCTGATGCGTACCGAGCTGGCGCTGCCGGGCCTGCAGTTCCTGAGCAACGAGCAGTTCAACCAGTTGTTCACCATGCACGGCACGGTGATGCTGCTGTTCTACGCCACACCGATCGTGTTCGGGTTCGCCAACCTGGTGCTTCCACTGCAGATCGGCGCTCCCGACGTGGCGTTCCCCCGCCTGAACGCGTTCTCCTTCTGGCTGTTCCTGTTCGGCGCGACGATCGCGATCGCCGGTTTCATCACCCCGGGTGGTGCGGCCGACTTCGGCTGGACCGCGTACTCGCCGCTGACCGACGCCATCCACTCGCCTGGCGCAGGCGGTGACCTGTGGATCATGGGTCTGGCCGTCGGTGGGCTCGGCACCATCCTCGGTGGCGTCAACATGGTCACCACCGTGGTCTGCATGCGTGCCCCCGGCATGACGATGTTCCGGATGCCGATCTTCACCTGGAACATCCTGGTGACGTCGATCCTGGTACTGCTGGCGTTCCCGCTGCTGACCGCCGCGCTGTTCGGCCTCGCCGCCGACCGCCACCTTGGCGCCCACGTCTACGACCCGGCCAATGGCGGTGTGCTGCTCTGGCAACACTTGTTCTGGTTCTTCGGTCACCCCGAGGTCTACATCATCGCGTTGCCGTTCTTCGGCATCGTGTCGGAGATCTTCCCGGTGTTCAGCCGCAAGCCGATCTTCGGATACAC
>JAOPUT010000232.1 GCA_025963385.1 Mycobacterium sp. | reverse complement strand
TCTTCTCCCTGGATGCCGTCGCCCGCAGGCAGTACTCCGAGGACACCGCCACCAACGTCTACTACGAGAACGTGGCGACCCACTGGGGCAACTGGGCCAAGCTGTTCTTCAACAACAAGGGCGTCGCAGCGAAGGCCACCGACGTCTGCATGAACTACCCGCGCGGCGACATGTCCGTCTGGGACTGGCCCGTCACCCCGTAGTGCGGTTCGGCCGAGGCGAGCTGAATCAGTCGCGTCAAGGCGGGCAGTGAGTCCCGCAGTGCGCGAATCTGCGCCTCGTCGAGCGCCGTGACCTTGTCCGCGAGGACGGCCTGCGCGGTCTGCACCGACGTGTGGTGTGCCGCGGCGCCCCGGCTGGTGATGGCGATCAGCACCGAGCGGTGATCCGCAGGATCGCGTACCCGCCTGACGAGGCGCTGCTGCTCGAGGCGTCTGGTGGCCACGGTGGTCGAGGCGACGCTGAGGGCGATGCTCGCCGCGAGATCGCTGACCCGCATGGGTCTTTCGTTGGTGATCACCGCTTCGAGGACTGCGTGCTGGGCCCAGGTGATGTTGCCTGCCGCGATCCGGACGGCGTCGCTGCGGCGCATCCCCCTGAACATGCCCGCGAACGTGGCCAGCAACTCGGACGCCATCTCCGTGGCGACGTCCTCGGTGTGGATGACCTCCGTCATAGTGAGCAAGTCTAACTATCTTCCGCACCGGCGGCAGGATGATTCGACCAACCGGACTCGCCTGCGGATCCCCGAGGCTGATTCAAGGCGAGCAGAGGGCTACACCGGCGGGAAACCGTAGTCGTCCGAGCCGTCCGTCGTGGCCTGCAGTCGGCCGGCGCCAGGCTTCCTGCGGTACCGCTGATAGGCATTGCCCCGCGCAATGCCCAGCGCCGAACCGATCGGGCCCCATTCGATGTCGAGATCTCGCGCTGCGTCCACGGCATTCTGCAGGTCACGTTGCGCGGATTCGATGACGACGACCGACCGCGTGCGCTTGGCGGCCATCAGCCAGGCGTTCGCCAGGGCAATTCCCCGCAGCGCTGCCGAGATCCACTCAGCGCGCGTCTCCACGTGGGTGTCGGTAGCAGTCAATGCGTAGCCCTCCTAATGTGCCGCAAATTCTAGCGCGTCGCGAATATTCCTGTCTACAACTACTTCCCCGAGAAATTAGCAGGTGAGAGCGGTATTTAACATATGAGAAGATGCTGACTTCCTCAGCCAGCAATCGGGTATCCCATTGCCCACGTTGCCAGGTGCGGGCGGGGTCAACGCCGCGAATGCCATCCGGGACGCCTGAAGCACCAGATCACGTGCGAAGCTCGCGGTTGGCGGGGCGGACTCTGGGAATGCCGTCCCGGTGTGTTCCTCTCGGGGAGCGGACGGGAGAATCGGATTCCACACTGATCAGGAGGTTCACATGCTGGGGGAATTTCCTGACGTCGTCATCACGGGATACGCGACGACCAACGCGCTCGCCAGCGATGCCGAGGACACCTGGGCCGCGCTCTTGGAAGGCCGCAGCGGGATTCGCGCACTGTCAGGCTCCTTCGTCGACGAACTCGAGCTGCCGGTGAACATCGGCGGCCAGCTCGTCGAGGGTTTCGACTCGGAGCTGAGCCGGGTCGAACTGCGTCGGCTCTCGTACCCGCAGAAGATGGCCCTCGTGCTGAGCCGCCGGGCCTGGGCCCATGCCGGCTCGCCCGACATGGACCCGATGCGGCTGGCCGTGTCGGTCGGCACCGGCTTCGGATCTGCCGAAGAGGTCATCCTCGCCTACATCGCGATGCGCAAACGGGGACTGAAGGCCGTGTCCCCCCTTGCCGTCCAGATGTTCATGCCCAATGGGCCCGCGGCGGCCATCGGCCTCGACCGGGCGGCCAGGGCGGGCGTCAGCGCGCCGATGATGGCGGACGCGTCGGGTGCAGGCGCCATTGCCCAGGCGTGGCAGCAGATCGTCTTCGGTGACGCCGACGTCGTCATCTGCGGGGCGGTCGAGTCGCCGATCGAGGGCGTGCCCATCGCGGCGTACTCCCAGATCGACGGCATCATGGCCACCGCCGACGACGACCCCGCGGGCGCCTGCCGGCCGTTCGACCGCGATCGCAGCGGCATGGTCTTCGGCGAAGGGGGCGCACTGCTCATCATCGAGACCGAGTCCCACGCGAAGGCACGGGGTGCGCGCATCCTCGGCCGGCTGCTGGGCGCCGCCACCACCTCCGATGGTTTCGACGCGATGATCGCCGATCCCGACGCCGGACAGCAAGCCCATGCGCTGACGCGCGCGATCGAGCTGTCGGGTCTGGTGCCCGCCGACGTCGACCTCGTCAACGCGCACGCGTCGGGCACGGTGGACGGCGACCTCGTCGAGGCGAAGGCCATTCAGAAGGCGTTCGGGGGACACCGCCCGGCGGTCTACGCCCCGAAGGCGGCGCTCGGCAACACGTTCGGGGCGGCTGGGGCGATCGAGGCGATCCTGACGGTGCAGGCGCTACGCGACGGCGTCGTCCCTCCGACGTTGAACCTGAAGCATCTCGACGAGCGGATCGAGCTCGACGTCGTCATGGACGGGCCTCGGCGTTCCGACTACCGCCACGCCGCCAGCAACACGTTTGCCTTCGGCGGTCACAACGTCGTGCTGGTCTTCGGCAAGTACTGAGGCGTTCAGACGCCGACGGCCTTCTCGAGCTCGGCGAGCGAGTCCTCCAGGTGCATCAGCAGGCGTTGCAGGTGCGGCACGCTGCGACGGCAGCCGACCAGGCCGAAGTCGAGGTTGTCGGCGGTGTTGGTCATCGTGATGTTCAGGGCCTGCCCGTCGAGTGCGATCGACAGCGGATAGTTGCCGTCGAGGCGGGCGCCGTTCCAGTACATCGGCTCTCGCGCACCTGGCACGTTCGAGATGACGATGTTGAACGGCGGTGGCGCCGTCGAGACGAACCCGGGCACCAAGCCGAGGGCGATACCGGACACCAGGAACGCCGACAGCGCGAGCGCCTGCGTACGTGGGAGATCGGCGAACACGTTCTTGTTGTCGCGCATCGACGTGTTGATGGCGTCGAGCCGCTTGGCGGGATCCTCGATGTCGGTCGCCAGGTTGCACAGGATGGTGCCGACCATGTTGCCGCCTGCGTCCTGCTCGCCCTCCCCGCGCAGGCTCACCGGCACCATGGCCACCAGCGGTGTGTCCGGGAGGGCGTCCTGTTCGATCAGGTAGGCGCGCAGCGCGCCGGAGCACATTGCCAGCACGACGTCGTTGACCGTGACACCCGCCGCGGACTTGATGGCGCGGATCCGCTCCAGCGGCCACGACTGCGCAGCCACCCGCCGGGCGCCGCCGATCGGGACGTTGAACATCGTCTTGGGCGCGCGGAACGGCAGCGTCAGCTGCTGCTCGACCAACGCGGCTCTGGCGACGGAAAGGGTGGAAGGCGCCAGCGACGCAAGCGATCCGACCGTGCCCGTGATCGAACCGGTGATCGACTGCAGTGCCGAACGCGAGTCACCCTGGCTCCTGCTCCGCTGCCTCGGCCCCAACGTCCACGGCACCCTGAGCTCGCGGTCGTCGGGGTCCGGCGTCATCGACCGGACCGTCAGGCGCTGAGCGCTGACACCGTCGAGCAGGGAGTGGTGGATCTTCGTGTAGACCGCGAACCGGCCGTCTCCGAGACCCTCGACCAGACTCGCCTCCCACAGCGGTCGATGCCGATCGAGCAGCGTGCCGTGCAGTCGTGACACCAGTTCGAGTAGGTCGCGGACTCGGCCAGGCCGCGGAAGAGCCGAGCGGCGCAGGTGGTAGTCGATGTCGATGTCGTTGTCGAACGCCCACGCCACGTTGTAGATGCCGCCGAGCATCCGGCCGGGATGCTTACGGAACGTGGGCTGGAAGTCGTCGTTCTTCGAGATCGTCTCGAACATGTCTCGGATGAACTCCGGTCCGGCGCCCTCGGGCGGCTCGAAGAGTTGGAGACCTGCGACATGCATCGGATGTTCGCGCGATTCGCCGATGAGGAACATCGAGTCGGTCGGCGAGATCAGGTTCATGCACGTGACGGTACCCACACAGACTGTGATTCATTCGCCGCATCGGCAAATGCAGGGGCGGGTCGCGACATGTTCGGCGACGCCTCGCGAAGAGCCTTGGCACGGTGCGCAACTGACCATCTCGGCTAACCTGGCCGGGTGGGCACCGATGATGCGCCGATCGACAGGCCGTTCGGCAGCATCGTGCGGACCCGCCCCCAGCAGCGAATACTGGCTGCCGCGCTGGATCTCATCGGCGCACACGGGGTCAGTGGCACGTCGCTGCAGATGATCGCCGACGCCATCGGCGTGACCAAGGCCGCCGTCTACCACCAGTACAGGTCCAAGAGCGAGATCGTCATCGCGGTCACCGAGAACGAGTTGGCCATCCTCGAGGACGCCCTGGTCGCCGCGGAGGCCGACGAGCACCGTCAGCAAGCACGCCGCACGCTGTTGATCCAGCTCATCGACCTGGCGGTGACCCGGCGGCAGTGGGTCGGCACGCTGACGAGCGACCCCGTCATCGTGCGAATCCTCGAGGAACACCCGCCGTTCCAACTCTTCATGAGCCGGCTCTACGGCGTCCTGCTCGATCAGCGCGACGACACCCAGTCCAGGGTCGCCGCGGCGATCATGTCGGCGGCCATCGCAGGTTCGGTGGTCAACCCGATCGTCGCCGACCTCGACGACGACGTGTTGCGCGCCAACCTGATCGAGCTCATTCCGCGACTGCCCGGGCTTGACGCGGTGTGACTAGCCCTGCGGCAGCCGCACCACCTGGACGAAGAACTCGTCAATCTGACGGACCGCGTTCATGAACTGGTCGAGGTCGACGGGCTTGGTCACGTACGCATTCGCATGCAGCTTGTAGCTGCGCAGGATGTCCTCCTCGGCGGAGGACGTCGTGAGCACCACGACCGGGATGTGATTGAGGTCGGGATCCGACTTGATCGTCTCGAGCAGCTGTCTGCCGTCGTACTTCGGCAGATTCAGATCGAGCAGGATCAGGTCCGGCGTCGGCGCGTTCTCGTATTCACCGCGTCGGTACAGGAAGTCCAGGCCTTCCTCACCGTCGTGCGCGACATGAAGGTTGTTCTTGATCTTGTTGTGCTCGAAGGCTTCCCGCGTGATGAGCTCGTCACCGGGGTCGTCCTCCACTAGTAGGACGTCGATCGGTCGAACGTCTGGTGTCATTTGGGCGTTCCTTCCAGGATTTCCGCAGGCTCTCTTGGCGATGCCACGGAGTCGAGTGTCGGGAGGGTGAAGCGAAACCGGGTGCCCTCGGTGTAGGACGTGTCGATCCAGATCGTGCCGCCGTGGTGTTCGACGATCTTCTTGCACAGCGCCAGCCCGATACCCGTTCCACCGTACGCATCGCGTCCGTGCAGGCGCTGAAAGATGATGAAGACCTTGTCGACGAATTCCGGCGCAATGCCAATCCCGTTGTCGGACATGGTAATCAGCCACTGCTGGTCGCCATCCTGGCGGCACTCGATCTCGATGCGGGGGGTCACGCCGTCGCGCCGGAACTTTATCGCGTTGCCGATCAGATTCTGCCAAAGCATGGCGAGCAGGGTCGGGTCACCGACGACCTCGGGCAATGGGTCGGCGGGACGGACGATCTCGGCGCCCGTCTCCTCGAGCGCCATCGCGAGGTTCTCGAGTGCGGCGTCGAGCGCGGTGTCGAGTTCGACGTCGCTCTGCGCGGAGTTGAGCCTGCCGACGCGGGAGAAGGTGAGCAGGTCGTTGATGAGGACCTGCATGCGCTTGGCGCCGTCGACGGCGAAGTCGATGTACTCGATGCCGCGTTCGTCGAGTTTGTCGCCGTACCGTTTCTCGAGCAGCTGGCAGAACGAGGTGACCTTGCGCAGCGGTTCCTGAAGGTCGTGTGACGCGACGTAGGCGAACTGCTCGAGCTCGGCATTGGACCGCCGCAATTCGATGGTCTGTTCGTCCAATTGCGCTTCGGCCGAGCGTGATGCCTCGAGTTCGGCGACGATCCGCTGTCGCATGTTCTCGACGTCGACCGCGATCCCGCGGATGTCCTTGGGTCCCTGCGGCACGATCTTCACGCCGAAGTCGCCCTTGGTGATGCGTCGGCACGACGCCGCGAGTGAAGAGAGCGGGCGAGTGACGGCGGCCCGCATCACCGTCGCGAGGGCGACGGCCGTGGCCAAAAGGACCACCAGGATGGCGCCGAGAACGCCGTTGCGCCAGAACCGAATCTGGTCCAGGTTCGCGATACCTGCGGCCCTGGCGTCGGACAGGTGCTGGTTCTGAACCTCGAAGAGTGTTCGGATCCGGTCGAATGCGGCCTTGCCGCGCTCCGCCACGTCGGCGCTGACGACGGCGGGAGCGCCTGGGGTGACCATCGCGATGAGCGGTTCGGAGAACGACGCCCGCCACGCGGCGGCGGCGTGTTCGATCGCGTCGAGGTCGCCGACCAGCTCGGTGCGGTCGCCTGCCCGCTGGCGGAGGTCGTCGGCCGCCGTGGCCTCGGCTTCCTGGCCCGCGTAGTAAGGGGTCAGGAACTGGCGGTCCGCGGAGATGGCGTAGCCGCGGATCGCCGTTTCCTGGTCGCGCAACGCGGCCTGTAAGCGATAGGCGGCCGAGCGTGACGGCTGCACCTCGTCGATCAGGCGGTGGGCCACGTCGTCGTAGGCATGCAGCAGGAGCGCTCCTGCGATGCCTGCACCGAGGACGAGGATGCTCATGATCGACAGCACCAGCGTCTGCCAACCCTGCACGGTGAGCGGGGACGAGCGTCGGGGGGTCGGGGTCGTCACGAGCGGGTCCGTTCCACCCGCACGACGGCGATGTCGTCGGAGAGCCCGCCGTGACTCGCCGCCCGCTTCTCGGCCCCGTCGATGAGCGCATCCACGAATGCGGCGCCCGAAAGGTGCGCCTGGGATCGGGCCAACGCGAGGAGACCGTCCTCACCGAGACGCTCGTTGCCGACCCCCGAGTGCCCCTCGAACAGTCCGTCGGTCAACAGCAGCAGACCGTGCCCCTCGGGCAACTCCAGTTCGCTCAGCGGCCAGTCGGTGCCGCCGAAGCCGAGCGCGGGTCCGGCAGGGGGTTCGACCCACTCCACCGAGTTGGGGCCGTGCAGCAACATGCCTGGATGGCCGGCGCGAACCGCGTTGAAGCTGCGGTCGTGGGGGGAGAAGGCCAGGCTGAGGACCGTCGCGAAGATCCTGGTGCCCGGGCTCTCGGCACGCAGGATGCGCTCCAGCTGCCGCATGCGCTCGTTCCCGCGCAGACCGGCAAACGTCAGTGCTCGCCAGCCGATGCGCAGGGCCACGCCGAGAGCGGCCTCGTCGGGTCCGTGACCAGAGACGTCGCCGACCATCACGTGCACCGTGCGGTCCGGGGTCTGGACGAAGTCGTAGAAGTCGCCGCCGAGGAGCGCGCTCTCCCGGCTGGGGCGGTACTGGGCCACGATGTCGACGCCGGGATTCTCGAGCAGCAGCGGCGAGGGCAGCAGGCCGCGTTCGAGGCGGGCGTTCTCCTGCGCCCTGAGCTCGCTGGCACGCAGATCCGCCGAGGTCAGCTCGGCACGCTTGCGCTCGATGGCGTAGAGCAGCGCGCGACGCAGCATCTCGGCCTCGACCCGGCCCTTGACCAGATAGTCCTGCGCGCCAGAGGCCAGGGCGGAGACCCCGAAGTGTTCGTCGTTGAGCCCGGTCAGCACCACGATCGGGATGCTGGGGTTGCCGTGTGCGACGTGTGTGAGGGCCGCTATCCCGTTGGCGTCGGGCAGGTTCAGATCGAGCAGGACGCAGTCCGGGTGGGAGTGGGCCAGCTCGCGGTCGGCATCGGCCATCGTCGGTGCCCAGGCCATGCGGATGTCGATGTCGGCGTCTGCGACCAGCTCCTCGACGAGCAGGGCGTCGCCGCGGTCGTCCTCCACCAGCAGCAGTGACAACGGCCTCGTCTGGACGCCGACGCCGACCTCCGAGGTCAGATCAGCGCCGCGCAGGGAACCCACCGGCCACCACATCCTTCAGACGTCGGATCAAGGCGCTGCCCCTGTTTGACAACCATGCGACAGTACCGGTCGCGGTGGGCCCGCGAGGCCGACGGGGCGCAGGGCGCGTTAGTTGCGTAACCCAGCCACGGCGTCGTCGACCGTGGAGTACAGCGCCAGGAACTCATCGAGCTTGGTCAGCTGGATGGGTCGCGCGGTGACCGGTCCACTGGCCACCACCGCGAATTTCCCCGTACCGCCGACCCTTTCGTGGGTCTCGGCCAGGATCCGCAAGCCGACCGACGCGAGGAACGACACCGCGGTCAAGTCCATGATCAGGGCATCGGGACCTTCGTCGATCAGCTCGTTCAAGAGTTCCTCGAGGGGCGGCGAGGTGGCGAGATCTACCACCCCGTCCAGTAACAGCACGGTGATCCCGTCCCGGCGCTCGACCAAGGTCGAGATCGCATCGGCTGCCGACAACGGCCATCCCTCCCTCGTGAAACTCGTTGCTCGCCGTGACGGCGAAACACGATGAGCCTAGTGCCCGCGGTCGCTTCGCTAGACATTAACCAGTTAGCGGCACCTGCGTCACCCGTCAGGCTAATCTCAAGATCATCGACTCGCCGTAGGGTGCGGGCGGCAGCGGGAGAACACATGTCAGACGATCTGGTGACGGTCGACTCGGTCTCCAGCGAGGGACTACTGCCTCAGCTGGTCAAGCACCTGCGGTACAACCGCACAGCGCTGCGCGAGGAGTGGGCCCGCCGCATCACCGAGGCGCAACTGCTGACTGCGATGACGCCCGAGGAGCTGTTCGGAGAAGCCACCGCGGTCTATGACAACTACGTCGAAGTGCTCGAGACGGGCAGCGTGGAGGCCCTGCAGGCCTACGCCCGCGACCTGTCCGAACGCATCATTCCCCGAGGTGTGGAGACCGACGAGGTGCTCGGCATCGTGCTGTTGCTGCGCGACGTCCTCGCCAGGTCGCTGTTCGAGAAGTACCAGACCGACTTCGACCTGCTCAACCGGGTGCTCGACGCCTACGAGCCCGCCGCCAACCGCATCGCCAACACCGTGGGCGTCAGCTTCGTCCAGGAGCGCGAGCGCATCATCCGCCAGCAGCAGGAGGCCATCCGCGAGCTGTCGACACCCGTGTTGCAGGTCCGCGAGCAGCTCCTCATCCTGCCGATCATCGGTGTCCTCGACAGCCCCCGCGCCCGCCAGCTGACCGAACAGCTGCTCCGCGCGATCAGGGCGAACCGCGCCAAGGTCGTCGTCATCGACATCACCGGCGTGCCCACGATCGACTCCACGGTCGCCAACCACCTGGTGCAGACCGTCGACGCCTCCGGTCTGATGGGCGCCAACGTGATCATCACCGGCCTGTCGTCCGACATCGCGCTGACCCTCGTCACGATCGGGCTCGACCTGTCGAAGATGAACGCCGTCGGTGACCTCCAGGGCGGTATCGAGGAAGCGGAGCGGCTGCTCGGCTACGAGGTCACCCGCACCGGCGAGTAACGCGAGTCATGCCAGTACCCATCCTCAAGCAGGGGACCATCCTCATCGCGACCGTGCAGGCCGCGCTGACGGACTCCGACACCGAACGCCTCCGTCAGGACCTGATGGAACAGGTGAGTCGGTTCCGGGCGCGCGGCATCATCGTCGACGTCACGGCCATCGACGTGATGGATTCCTATGCGGCACGGTCACTTCGGACGATCGCACACATGACGCGGCTGCGTGGCGCCGACACCGTCATCGTGGGTCTGCAACCCGAGGTGGCGTTCGCCATGGTGCAGCTCGGCCTGGTGTTCGATGGGATGCACACCGCGCTCGACCTCGAAGAGGGGCTCGCCCTGCTGAATCCGAAGGCGACCAACCAGAAGCTGGCACCGCCCCGTCGGCCGACGAACGGGCGAGACGTTGCCGACTGAGGTAGTCGTCGACGTCAACGACTCCGACGACATCGTCACGGCGCGCCAAGCCGGACACCAGCTTGCCAGGGAGCTCGGGTTCTCCCTCACCGACGTCACCATGATCGCCACCGCGATCTCCGAGATCGCCAGGAACATCACCAGTTATGCGGGTCGCGGCGCGGTCAGGGTCGGCGTGGACCACCGTGAGGGGCGCCGGGCGCTGGTGGTGTGTGCCTACGACGAGGGCCCCGGCATCGCCGACGTCGACCGCGCCCTCGAGGAGGGGTATTCGACCGGGCGCGGACTCGGGCTGGGACTGCCGGGTGCCCGCCGACTGATGGACCGGTTGATCGTCGACTCGGTACCGGGCCGCGGCACCACCATCGAAATGTGGAAGTGGACGCCGGAACAGTGACCAGAGCCGGACGGTTCGGACCCATCGAGTGGGCGGTCGCGGCGCGCCCGTTGCCAGGCCAGGACGCCTCGGGCGACGAGGCGGTCGCCGTGGAGGTCGACGGTCGGGTGGCCGTGTTCGGCGTGATCGACGGTCTCGGTCACGGACCCGACGCGGCGGCGGCGGCGGCGAGCGCGGCCGCGGCCGTCAGGCAGCACGCGGCGCTGCCACTGGAGCGGGTGCTCGACGCCTGTCACCGGGAGCTGGCCGCGACGCGAGGCGCCGCAATGACGTTGGTTCGCATCGACTTCGGCGAGGATTCACTCCAATGGGCGGGGGTCGGCAACGTCACCGCGGCGCTCGTCTCGCGGACACCCGGTGGTCTGGCGGCCACCTCGTTCGTACGTCTGGTCAACGGCATCGTCGGCTTCAACCAGCCGCGCATCGTCGTGCCGGAGGCCGCGGCGATGCGTCCGGGCCACCTCCTCGTGATGGCCAGCGACGGCGTCACCGAAGACCACCTCGAGAGGCTCGAATTCGCGGCTTCCGCAGGCGCGATTGCAAATCGTATTTTGGGGGAACACACGCGCGTGACTGACGATGCCGTGGTACTGGTTGCGCGCCACAGGGGCGCCACCTGATGGCGGGTGACGACTTCGGTGACAGCTACGCCGCGGCGTTGAGACGGTATGTGGACGAGGGGGGAGAGGCGAGTCTCGCGGCGGGTCACGATCTCGGCCGTCGGGCATTGCAGGAGCGGCTCAGCATGCTCGAAATCGTCGAGAAGCACTTCCGGCTCGTCGAGGGGACACCAGGGGCCTCGCACCCGACGGCACTGCAATTCCTGCTCCAGACGCTGGCCACCTTCGACATCGCCACCCGCGGGTTTCTCGACGGCACCAAGCGCTATGAGCAACAGCGCGCGCGGGCCGACGACCTCGCGGACCGCGACGCGTTTCGCGCCGCGCTCGTGAACTCCCTCCAGGAGGGATTCTTCGTGGTCGACCGTGCGGGGACCATCATCGAGGTCAACGAAGCGTTCGAGACCATCACCGGCTGCGGTCGGGAGGGACTGCCCTACAGGTGGCCGTATCCATGGGTGGTGGACGAGGACGTTGCCAGCCAGCGGCTTTCCCGGCTCGTCGCCGAAGGCAGTATTCAGTCGGAGACGCCGGTGCGGCACCGCGACGGTCGTATCACCTGGGCGGAGGTCAGCATCAACTCGGTGACCACCGACGGCGACGACCGCGATGCCTACGTCGGCACTATCCGCGACGTCACGGCGGCGCGGGCGTCGGCGGCGCGGGAGAGTGCCGTGGTCCGGCTTGCCACGGCGGTCGGCATCGCCACCAGCGTCGCCGAGGTCCTCGACATCGTGCTCGAGGAACTGCGGTCGGCGATCGACCTTCAGCAGGTCGTCGCCGTCACGTGGGCCAAGCCGGGCGCGGATCCCGAGGTACAGGCCGCAGGCGCCCCCGAACCGGTCAGCTGGCGCGATCTCGACCCGTTCCTGCAGGCGAGGTTCGAGGAGACGCGCGGGTGGCCGCCGCTGTCGGTCAGGGCCATCGGGACGGCGGGTCCGTCGGGTCCGTGGCTGGGGATGATGGCGGTGCTGTCTGGGATCGGCTCGACCGCGCTGTGGTTGCAGCACGGCGAAGCCCGCTTCGTCGGTGAGGACGACCGGCTGCTCGTCACAGCGCTGGTCGGCCACCTGAGCCTCGCCGTCCAGCACGTCCGCCAGTTCGAGATGGCGAGGGAGGCTTCCCTGACCCTGCAGCGGACGATGATGCCGACGACGAAGCCGCCGGTGGGTTTCGCGGTCCGATACGAGCCCGCGGTGTCGCCGCTCGAGATCGGCGGCGACTGGTATGACGTCCTCGCGGTCGGCGACCACCAGATCGGCATCATCGTCGGGGACTGCGTTGGCAGTGGGCTGGCGGCCGCCGCGGTGATGGGCCAGCTGCGCAGCTCGGCCAGGGTGCTGCTGATCAACGGCGCCAGTCCCGGCCGTCTGCTCGACGAGCTCGACTCGGCGGCGGCCCTCATTGCGGGCGCGTACTGCACCACGGTGTTCGTCGGCACCATCGACACCGATACCGGGGAGATGACCTACAGCAGTGCCGGCCACGTGCCCGCGCTGCTCGCCGTGCCCGGCGCGGTCCCCGAGACGCTGACCGGTGCCACGTCCGTGCCACTGGCGGTGCAGAAGACGGGTCCTCGCCCGGAGGCCTCACAGTTCCTGTCGCCCAACTCCACGTTGATGCTCTATACGGACGGCCTCGTCGAACGCCGGGAAGGGTTGATCGACAGCGGAATCGAGCAGGCGGGTGACGTGCTCACCGCGACGATCGAATCCGCCGCGGACGCGGTGGCGGACGCCGTGCTGAGCCGTCTTGCCCCCAAGGAGGGGTTCGACGACGACGTCGCGATCGTCGTGTACCGCAGGCCGCCCGCCCCGCTGGAGATCGGCGTCCCCGCGACGCCCGACCAACTGAGCGACATTCGGGGCGCGATCACCAGGTGGCTGCGGGCCACCGGCATACCGGAGGACCTCGCCGGAGACATCGTGCTCGTCGTGAACGAGGCGTGCACCAACAGCATCGAGCACGGTTACCGCAGAAGGGAGCCAGGTCGGATGTTGGTCTGCGCCGAGGCCAGGGGGCGGGGGATCTCGATCCGCGTCCAGGACTTCGGGTCGTGGAAGTCACCCGATGGCAACCTGCGGGCGCGCGGGCGCGGGGTTCCGCTGATGCGTGCCGTCAGTGGTGACGTGACACTGAATGGCACGTCGATGGGTACCACGGTCACGATGAACTTCAAGCTGGCCTAACCGTCGGGAACCCCGAGGGCGAGTACGGCCGCGTCGTCGTCGACGCCCTCCCCGAGATCCTCGAGCAGCGTGCGCATCGCCGCGACGGCGCCCGCGGCGGTGGTCGGTGCCCGGTCGGCGGCGAAGGCGAGCAGTGCCCCTTCGTCGTCGTAGCGGCGAGCCCCCCTGCCGGTGCGGGCTTCGGTGTACCCATCGGTGTACAACACCAGGGTGTCGCCCGCCGACAAGCGCAGGCGCGTCGCCCTGAAGGTCGGATGCGAGAACAACCCGACGGCTTGGCCGCCCTCGGTGGCCACGTAGCGGGCGGTGCCGTCAGCGGACAACATCAGTGGCGGCGGATGGCCACCGCTGGCGATCTCGACGTCGAATGCGTTGGCGCGCAGGCTAATCACCCCGAAGAGCACGGTGCAGAAGCATCCTCCGCGCGGAGCGGGGTCCTGCTTGAGGACGCTGTCGAGGGTGTGCAGCACCCCGACCGGATCCTCGTCTTTGACCGCGGCAGCGCGCAGGGTGTACCGCGTCAAAGACGTCAAAGTCGCTGCAGCGACGCCCTTTCCGCACACGTCGCCGAGGAAGAATCCGAATCGCTCGCGGGAGAGCGGAAACAAGTCGTAGAAGTCGCCGCCCACTTCGCCTGCGGTCGGGCTGTGATAGTGCGCTGCTGCGTCGAGCCCATCCGGTGGGAACAGCAACGGCGGGATCAGCGAGCGTTGCAGCGTCTCGGCAAGGGCGACGGCTCGAGCGCCTTCCGTCTCGGCACGGCGCCGCTCCTCGAGGAGTTCGTGCTCGTAGATCCGGCGGTCGGTGGCGTCGTTGGCGACGATGCGGATGAGGTCGGCGCGACCGTCATTGCCTGTCTTGACGTTCGCGGCGACCAGCACCGGGATTCGTCGGCCGTCCGACGTCACCAGCTCGACGGTGATGCCGCTGAGCGCGCCGGACGCGAGCAGCATCGGCGCGAAGTGCGTCTCGTAGTGGATGCGGCCGCCCACGGTGAGAAGGTCGGTGAACGGCATGCCGACCAGGGACTCCCGGTCCCGGACGAGCCAGGTCGCCATGGTGACGTTGGCCGCGCGGATCACGCCGTCGGGTGTCATCACGAGGTAGCCGCAGGGGGCGTCGTCGAAGACGTCGCGCAGGACGCCGAATGCGTCAAGCACCGGTCGTCGCGAACGCGGCTATCGCCGAGGCGGTTTCGACCGGTGCGCTCAGCTGCGGGCAGTGGCCCGTCGCGTCGATCGTCACCAACTCGCTGCCTGCGATGTGCTGGTGGGTGTACGCACCGACCTGCTTCGGGGCCAGGGTGTCGTGAGCGCACTCCACCACCAGCGTCGGGATGGACACCCGGGACAGATCGTCCCGGTTGTCGGACAGAAACGTGGCCCTCGCGAAGACCCGCGCCTTGACCGGATCGTTGCGACAGAACGCCTCGGTGAGTTCGTCCTGGAGTTCGGGCCGGTCCGGCGTGCCCATGACCGTCGGCGCCATGGCGCGCGACCATCCCAGATAGTTGCTCTCCATCGAATCGAGCAGTTCGTCGATGTCGGCGCGGGAGAACCCACCGGTGTAGCCGTCCTCGTTCAAGTAGCAGGGCGACGGCGTCAGCAGTACGAGCTTGGCGAAACGACTCGGGTCCTCGGCGACGGCGAGCACGCCCATCATCGCCGCGACGGAGTGCCCGACGAAGACGACGTCGGTCAGGTCGAGCTCGGTGACGATGTCCAGGATGTCGTCCGCGTAGGCCGCCAGCGAGGAGTACCGCTGCGCGTCCCACGCGTCGGGGTCGGAGCGGCCGGAACCGACGTGGTCGAACAGCACCAGCCGGAAGTCGCGCTCGAGACGGGATGCGACGAGGCGCCACAGGTTCTGGTCGCAACCGAACCCGTGGCTGAGCATCACCGTCGGGCCGCCGCCCCGGCCGGCGAGCGTCACGTTGTTCCTCGTGCGCACGTCCACCCGGCCATCCTCCCACTTCAGGTGATGCTTGGTTCGCCGCAACCGGGGTAATAAGCCGCCATGGCAAAGAAGGAACTGAAGAAGGGCGACCACGTCGAGTGGGACAGCCACGGCGGCACCGCCGAGGGCGAGGTGGAGAAGAAGATCACCGAGGACACCGAGGCCGCCAAGCGCACGGTGCGGGCGTCGCCCGACGATCCGCAGTATCTGGTGCGCAGTGACAAGAGTGGCGGCGAGGCGGTGCACAAGCCCGAAGCCCTTCGCAGACAGCAGGATTGAGGGACGGCGTGCGACTTCGCAGGAGCGTGCTGACGGGTCCTGGCTTCACGCGCGTGCGGCGCGGCAAGGGCTTCTCGTACGAGACGACGAGTGGCGATCCGCTGACGGATGAGAAGGCGCTGAAACGCATCAAGGAATTGGTGATTCCACCCGCCTGGAAGAAGGTGTGGATCAGCCCGTACGCCAACGGCCACATTCAGGCCGTCGGCACCGACGTGGCAGGCAGGCGTCAGTACCTCTATCACCAGACGTGGCAGGACGAGAAGACCGAGGAGAAGTTCGATCGCGCCCTCGCGATGTCCAAGAAGCTGCCGTCGTGGCGCGCTTCGATCGCCGAGGATCTCGCCGGTCGGGGGTTCACGCAGCAACGCGTGCTCGCGCTTGCGCTGCATCTGCTCGACCTCGGTTACTTCCGCGCAGGGGGTGAGCAGTACGCGGAGGAAAACGAATCCCACGGTCTCGCCACGTTGCTATGTGAACATGTGACCCTGCGGCGCGATGCGGTCGCGTTCGACTTTCCTGCCAAGAGCGGTGTCCGGCGGACCCTCGAGCTCGACGACCCCGCCCTGGTGAAGGCCGTACGGTCCCTGATGCGACGCCGCGACTGCTCCAGCGACCGGTTCCTGGTGGTGAAGAGCCCGACCGGGTGGAAGGACGTGCATGCCGACGATCTGAACGCGCGGTTCAAGGAACTCGTCGGCGAGGACTACACCGTCAAGGATCTGCGGACCTGGCACGGCACCGTGCTGGCGGCAGAGGCCTTCGTCGATGCCGACCCGCCCAGTTCGAAGAAGGTGGTCAAGCGGGTGGAGTCAGCGGTCATGAAGGAGGTCTCGGAGAGCCTCGGCAACACGCCTGCCGTGGCGCGCGCGTCCTACGTCGATCCGCGCGTGGTCACCGGCTACGAGCAAGGCCTCACGATCGCCGCGGCAGCCAAGCGTGCCGCGCGCACCAAGGACGTCGCCAAGCGGCAGGAGATTCTCGAGAAGGCCACCAGGACCCTGATTCAGCGGGTCAACAA
>JAOPUT010000230.1 GCA_025963385.1 Mycobacterium sp. | reverse complement strand
TGTGGTTCTGGGTCGGGCTGAGCGCACTGGCCGTCGGCGTGGCCGCGGCAGGGTGGCCTGGGGCCAACTGGACGCGTCGCAACCTCGGCGTCTTCGCCGTGTCGTTCTGCCTGCTGAGCACTGGGCTGACCGTCAACGGCTGGATCGGGTACGTCCCGACCGTCGACGCCGCCTGGAACCAGGTGACGGGCGGACCGCTACCCGATGAAACGACTTGGGCCACAGTCCTTGCCATGCAGCGT
This sequence comes from Mycobacterium sp., assembly GCA_025963385.1. GTDB lineage: Bacteria > Actinomycetota > Actinomycetes > Mycobacteriales > Mycobacteriaceae > Mycobacterium. Next base: position 2,707 of record JAOPUT010000230.1, on the reverse strand, counting down.
CGCGCCGCCGCACCCAGCACGGGAGCCATGGTGCGCGTGGACATCGATGCCGCCGCGTCGGGTTTTGCGCATCGTCGCGAACTCGTGTACCTCCCGCCCGCGTGGTTCGCCTCCAGCCCGCCGCCGCGGCTACCGGCCGTCATGATGATCGGCGGTCAGTTCAACACTCCGGCGGACTGGCTGCGCGCCGGAGAGGCGGTCCGCACCTTGGACGCGTTCGCCGCCGCTCACGACGGCAACGCGCCGGTCGCGGTATTCGTCGACCCCAACGGGACTTTCGCCAACGACACCGAATGCGTCAACGGCCCGCGGGGCAATGCCGCGGACCATCTGACCGAGGACGTCGTTCCGCAGGTCATCGCCACGTTCGGCACGAGCGCCCGCCAAACCGATTGGGGCGTCGTCGGATTCTCCAGCGGTGGCACGTGCGCGTTGAACCTGACCGTCATGCACCCGACCCTGTTCGGCTCGTTCGTCGACATCGCCGGGGACATAGGGCCGAATTCAGGCTCCCGAGCCCAGACGATCGATCGGCTGTTCGGTGGAGACGAGGCAGCATGGGCCGCGTTCGACCCGAGCACCGTGATGACCAGGCACGGCCCCTACACCGGCGTGGCCGGGTTGTTCGTGGTGCCCGATGGTGATGAGCCAGACGCTGCGGAAGCGTTGTGTGCGTTGGGGAGGTCCAGGGGCATCAGGTGCGCGGTCGTGCGTCTGCCGGGACGACACGTCTGGCCCTTTGGCGGCACCGCATTCGCCGAGACACTGCCCTGGCTTGCCGGCTTGCTGGGCGTTCCCGGCGTTTCGCCAATGCCGATGATCGGCAAGTAGTCAGCCGTTTGGCGGCTCGGGCGCCGGGTATCTGCGGAACACGGCGGGCTCACGAAACCCAGAGCAGCGCCGGCCGTCCCCCATTCGAGGCCCCATGCCCCCTCCACACGCTCGGCACGTCACTGTTCTTCTCAGTGCGTCACAACGACCCCTTGATCGGATGGTCCTCGCCGTCGGTGTCGTGTCGTTGGCCCTCTGTATGCTGTCGACTCTCGCCTCGTCGTTCGGTCTCGCCGTGATCCACGGGCTGTTCGGCGTCGCCGGCATCATGGTGGCGCGAATGTTCAAGGGCGCCCGTACTTACCTCGTCGGCGCAATGGTCGCGGGCGTGACGTCGTCCCTCTGGGGTTTTGCCACGGCACCGCTCGGCGGACCCAGGCCCGTGACCGCGAACGGGCTACTCGCCTGGCTCGAGCTGACTCTGGCCGTAGCGATCGCCTCGGTCGCGATCGTCTCGACGGTCCACCGCGCGGCGTCACACGTCCTCGGGCACCGGGGGTTCCGCAGCACCGATGTGCCGCCCGAGGTGACGTGCCCATCCCCGCAGCGCGGTCACGATCGACAATGCGAGGAGTAGGAACCGCAGCAGGGTCGAGCCCACCTAGGTGAATGCCGAGAAGAGTTCCGCGGCCGGTGCCACCGTCTCGTATTCGACGAACCATCGCTCCATCGGACCCTGACGCGAGCGCGCGCCTGCGTCGATCTTGAGGCGTGCCAGCGACTCGCCCGATTTCGCCAGCGAGCTGACGACCAGGCGACGCAACAGCGCAGGCGCATCGTCCGCCGAGGTGTCTCCGGGCAGCAGTAAAGAGAGGAATCCGATGCGCCCAGTCGACCGTGGCCGATTGGGTTGGCACCCCATCGTCGGTCCGGCCTCACTAGCGTCCATGCACGGTGACGACACGGGTTCTCCTCGAGCTCGACGACATTCGTGGGCGACGATGTTTGGGGGCATTGTTGCCCAATTCTCGACCGTCCAAACCCTGCTCAGCAGCGAGTGATGGACCTGTCGACGACGGTGAAACCGTGCGGAACGTGGCGGGGAACACCTGCGGACTGTATTGCTCCGGCGTCGAGCACCGTCGCCGCGGCGATTCCAAACGCCGTGGTCATCCACCCGAGGACGTTGGCCGTCGACGGAATCGAGCCACGACCTGCCGCAATGAGACGTCGCGCCAAGAGCAGTTGAGCGTCACGCTGCGACGCGGCGTCTGCGCCGAGGTGCCTGATGGCATCGGTCAGGTCGGACACCATGAAGGCGGTCATGATGTTTCCCGTGGTTTTCGCACCTCAGCCGAATACCCGGCGCTAGCTGTTGAAAACGAAACGCTTGCGGTTGCAAGCAGTGGAGCTCGTCACACCTGCGGTCGCCGCCCTCCCCGGTCGTCAACGGCCCGGCGGCGCTCGACGATGTTGAGCATCTGCAACAGGGTCGTGGCGGCGACGGCGGGCCACCCGCCCGGGATGCTCGTCGCCACGGCCGCAGCGACGGCGACGGGCGCCAGCACCGCCACGGGGTCGCGGCGTCGCTCCTTCAGTCGTTGCAGTGCCATGGGTGTGCCGCTGCCGAGGTTGGCGCCCACCACCGCCACGTCGACCGCACTTGCCCGGCGCAGACCGAGTGCGCGAACCAGTGCCGACACGCTCCACAGCACCAGGGATGCGTCGTGAATGCGCTGAACCACAGTGCGCCACCCACCATGAGGTGCCTGCTGCCCCGTCGCCGCACTGAACCCGGCGGCGCCGTCCGCCAGGCCGCCAAGCAACTCGAGAGCGCTGTCCCTCGAGGACCGTGACGGTGTCCAGCCCAACTCGTCGCGCGCCTTGACCGTGCTCATCACGGGAGTGTTGGTTGCGACGTCGTACCACCCAGGCG
>JAOPUT010000215.1 GCA_025963385.1 Mycobacterium sp. | reverse complement strand
TTGCACTCGCCCTTGACGCCCTCGCAGTACAGCCCGGCGCCCTCCATCCCGAGCCGGATGTCGCGCAGCAGAGGTTCCATCCTGGTGGATGCCAGCATCGCGTAGTCGATGTTGTAGTCGGTGGCGGGGGTCAGGCCGGTATAGCCCTTCGACCACGCGTCGCGGTAGGAGTCGTCGAACACCATGAACTCGAGCTCGGTGGCCGCGACCGCGACCAGGCCGCGCTGCGCCAGCCGGTCGAGCTGCGCGCGCAGGATGCCACGCGGTGCCGGACCCACGGGCTTGCCGTCGTGCCAGCCCAGGTCGGCCATCACCATCGCGGTGCCGGGCAGCCACGGGATCCTGCGCAGCGTGGAGAAGTCGGGCGTCATCACCATGTCGCCGTAGCCGGCCTCCCAGCTCGACATCGCGTATCCGTCGACGGTGTTCATGTCGACGTCCACGGCCAGTAGGTAGTTGCAGCACTCGGCGCCGTGATCGATCACGTCGTCGACGAACAGCCGGGCCGAGATCCGTTTGCCGGTCAGCCGGCCCTGCATGTCGGTGAAGGCGACGATGACGGTGTCGACCTCGCCGTCGGCCACCATCTTCTCCAACTCAGGCAGCTGGAGCATGCCGGATCGAGCGGTTCCCTTGGTCACGTGCCCTGCCTCTCAACGCGGACGAACTTGACTTGAAGTCAACCATTGGAATCCTGCCACCGGGGATTCCGGTCACAGATTTACACAACCGTCACTGCCAAAGGTAGGACACAAGACCATTGCCACTCTATTGTCCCTACTCAGTGAGCGCTGTCATATGCGCCTGCCTTGATAAGGAGAGATACCGTGCCAGAGGGTCACGAAGAACTGTCTGACGACGAAAAACACCTCGCGTCGCTCGGCTACACCCAGGAGTTGAACCGCACGTGGTCCAGCTTCAGCAACTTCGCCATCTCGTTCTCGATCATCTCGATCCTGGCGGGCTGCTTCACGTCCTTCGGCCTCGGCTGGAACAACGGCGGACCGGCCGCCATCGCGTGGGGCTGGCCGATCATCGCGGTCTTCATCCTCATCATCGGGCTCTGCATGTCGGAGCTGGTGTCGGCGTACCCCACCTCGGGCGGCATCTACTGGTGGGCGAGCAAGCTCGGTGGAGCAAAGGCCGGTTTCTACACCGGCTGGCTGAACCTCATCGGGCTGATCGCCATCCTGGCATCGGTGGCCTACGGCTGCGCCACGTTCCTGGACCTGACCCTCGGCACGTTCAGTGAGACATGGCTCGCCGGCTACAGCCTGACGAGGACGTTCATCATCTTCGTGGTGATCCTTGCGATCTCGGCGACGATCAACATCTTCTCGAGCCACCTGCTCGCCGTCATCAACAACATCTCGGTGTGGTGGCACGTCGTAGGCGCGCTGATCGTCATCGGGATCCTGTTCCTGATCCCCGAGCACCACGCCAGCTTCAGCACCGTGTTCGCCACGACCGTCAACAACACGGGCTTCTTCGGCGGCTCGACCTCCGGCCTGGGCTTTCTGTTCTTCGTGCTCCCGATCTCGGCGATCCTCACGCAGTACACGATCACGGGTTACGACGCGTCCGCTCACCTCTCGGAGGAGACGATGAGTGCCGCCGACGGTGCGGCCAAGGGCATCTGGCGGTCGATCTTCTACTCCGCCATCGGCGGCTGGATCCTGCTGCTGTCATTCCTGTTCGCCGTCCAGGACGTCGACGGGGTGACGAAGGGCGGCGGTGCGGTCGCGGTGATCTTCGCCCAGGCGATGGACTCCAAGTGGGTCGCGATCGTCCTGCTGATCTCGACCGCAGGCCAGTTCTTCTGCACCACGGCCTGCCAGACGAGCGCCTCGCGGATGCTGTTCGCGTTCAGCCGTGACCGCGCGGTGCCGGGCCACCAGCTGTGGTCCAAGGTCAGCAAGAACAAGATCCCGGCCAACGGGGTTCTGGTCACCGCGACGCTCGCCGCGATCGTGACGCTGCCCGCTCTGGTCAAGGTCGACATCAACGGCGCCCCGGTGCCCGTCGCGTTCTTCGCCGTGGTGTCGATCGGCGTGGTCGGTCTGTACCTGTGCTTCGCGGTGCCGATCTACTACCGCTGGAAGGCGGGCGACTCGTTCCCGGTGGGCAAGTGGAATCTGCGCGGCCACCACAAGTGGATGGCGCCGGTCGCGCTGATCGAGATCATCGTCACCTCGATCATCGCGCTGTTCCCGACCTCCAACCTGGGGGCGCCGTGGGATCCGGGCTTCGAGTGGAAGTACGTGAACTACACGCCGATCCTCGTCGGCACGGTCCTCGTCCTGCTGTTCATCTACTGGCACGTGTCGGTGAAGAAGTGGTTCACCGGTCCGATCAAGCAGGTCGAGGTGGCCGACCTCACCTAACCGCGGGTACGCACCGCACCCCAGTCCCCCGGGCCCCTCGTGCCGCACGGCCGAGGGGTTCGGTGCTGGGTGGGGTGCGGCTCACCAGGTGCTGGTGCGAAGGACGATCTCCGCGGCCAGCTGTGCCGTGGACTCCGCGACGTTGCGTCTGCCGAGCAATTCGACCATCCGGTAGTCGCCGTAGACATAGCGCTGACTGGCCTTGGCCACGTTGCGCGCCGCGGGTGAGCTGACCAGGGCCGTCGTGTTCACCTCGACGGGCGGGCAGTGCTCGTCGCGGATGACGCCCGCCTGGTCGGGAACGCGGGGGTGGCCGCGGTCGACGACGACAAGGCCGATGAACCGGTCGAGCCGGGTGGCGGCGAGCTCCCACGCCAGCTCGCCACCGACGCGGTCGCCGACCAGCAGTGCCCAGCGGACTCCGACGGTGTCGAGGATCCCGACCACGGACTTCGGGCTCAGGCGCGGGTCGGGGGCGATCACCACGGTCCGCAGCGACGCGGTGTGCAGCCGCTGACAGACGGCGTCGTACGCCGATGGACCTTGGTGCGAGGCTCCGAGTAGTACGACGACCGAACCCTTCTCAGGGCCAGACACGTCGACGGTCGCCGGAAAACCGTCGACGGTGAGCACGGTCGAAGGCATTGCGCCACGCTACAGGGAGGGCCCGTGTTCAGTGCTGGTTTTCACGCGCTTGCAATACAACGCTCAGCGTTGTCGTGGGCGCTCGGCCTGTTCGGCGGTCATGTCCTGAAACGTTTGCGGGAGCGACTCTTTGGCCGACGTTCCCGGCCAGGAACGCGATCCGATGCGGCCGACATGCACGGAGGTCACCGACGGTCGATGTGACGGCGTCCGATACCGGTGCGGTGGCAGCCGAACTCCCTGCTGAACGTTCGCACCGCGCATGGCGTCAGCACCGTCATGCACCCGTGACGCTCGACGTGATCACCGGCCGCGGCGGTGCGCCACGCTCGAGCAGGTCCATCACCGCGTCGACGTCGAGATTGACAGCCAGGAGATCGGCCATCACGTCGAGTTGGGCATCGCGGCGGGCTGTCACGTCGATGTCGTCGGCGACGACGAACTGCGCCCGACCCGCCGCCGCGGCGGCGTCGGCGAGCCATTGCCGCCGGGTGTCGTCGTTGTCGAGGAGGCCGTGCCAGTGCGTGCCGTACACGGCGCCTCGCCGGATGCCGACGCCCAGCCAGTCGTCGGCGGAGGTGCGCGCCACCTGACCGTGGTGAATCTCGTACCCGCGCAGCGGGACAGGCCCGCGCCCGTCCCAAAGCTTCAACGTCTTGACGGGATCGAACACGATGTCGGCGTCCAGCAGACCGAGCCCGTCGACCAGGCCTCGGCCCGACTCCACCGGATCGTCGATCGTGCGGCACAACATCTGGAACCCGCCGCAGATGCCCAGCACGGTGCGTCCGGATGCGGCGTGGGCGAGCACGCCGTCGGCGAGTCCGCGTTCCCGCAGCCACGCGAGATCGGACACCGTGGCCTTGCTGCCCGGTATCACCACGACGTCGGCGTCCACCAGGTCGGCGGCATCGCTCACCCACCGGACCAGCACGCCCGGTTCGCATGCCAGCGCCTCCACGTCGGTGGAGTTCGAGATGCGCGGCAGCCGTACGGCGGCCACCCGAAGCGAGTCCGCGCCGCGCGCCTGCCGTGGGATCCCCACGATCCGGTGCGACTGCACCGACAGCGAGTCCTCGGTGTCGAGCCACAGCCCGTCGTCGTACGGGATCACGCCGTACGTCGGTCGGCCGGTGAGTCTTTCGAGCTGGTCGAGCCCCGGCGCCAACAGGGCGGGATCGCCGCGGAACTTGTTGACCACGAATCCGGCGATGAGCCGCTGGTCGGCGGGCTCGAGGACGGCCACCGTCCCGAAGAGGTGCGCCAGCAGCCCACCGCGATCGATGTCACCGACCAGCAGCACCGGCAGCTCACCCGCCCGGGCCAGGCCCATGTTCGCCAGATCGGTTGCCCGCAAGTTGATCTCGGCGGGCGAGCCCGCGCCCTCACAGATGACGGCGTCGAATTCAGCCCGTAGCGAGCCGAGCTCCTCGGCGACCACCTCGGCGAGCGTGGCGCGATGCTGGAAGTAGTCGCCTGCCGCGACCGTGCCCGCCACCTTGCCCATGACCACCAGCTGCGAGGTCCTGTCACCGCCGGGCTTGAGCAGTACCGGATTGAACCGGACGCTCGGCTCCAAGCCGGCTGCCCTGGCCTGCATCGCCTGGGCCCGGCCGATCTCGCCACCCTCGATCGTGACGGCGGAGTTGTTGGACATGTTCTGCGCCTTGAACGGCGCCACGCGAATACCCTTGCGCGCCAACAGTCGACAGAGTCCAGCCACCACCATCGACTTGCCTGCGTCGGAGTTGGTGCCCGCGACGAGCAGTGCGCCGGACGTGCTCACCCCGCCAGCGTCAGGATTTCGGCGCCGTCGTCGGTGACCACAAGCGTGTGCTCGAACTGCGCGGTCCACTTCTTGTCCGTGGTGGCGACCGTCCAGCCGTCGTCCCAGATCTCGTAGTCCAACGCGCCGAGGTTGATCATCGGCTCGATCGTGAACGTCATGCCCGGCTCGAGTACGGTGTCGACGGCGGGCTGGTCGTAGTGCAGGACCACCAGCCCGTTGTGGAACGTGGTGCCGATGCCGTGACCGGTGAAGTCGCGAACGACGTTGTAGCCGAACCGGTTCGCGTATGCCTCGATGACCCGACCGACCACCGACAGCTGACGTCCCGGCTTGACCGCCTTGATCGCGCGCATCGTCGCTTCGTGGGTGCGCTCGACCAGCAGTCGGTGCTCCTCGGAGACGTCACCCGCCAGGTAGGTGGCGTTGGTGTCCCCGTGCACGCCGTCGATGTAGGCGGTCACGTCGATGTTGACGATGTCGCCGTCCTGGACGACGGTCGAGTCTGGGATGCCGTGGCAGATGATCTCGTTGAGCGAGGTGCAGCACGACTTGGGAAAGCCTTTGTAGCCCAGCGTCGACGGGTACGCGCCGTGGTCGACCATGTAGTCGTGGGCGATTCGGTCCAGTTGGTCGGTCGTGACACCGGGGGCGACGGCCCTGCCTGCCTCGGCGAGCGCGTTGGCGGCGATGCGCCCGGCGACGCGCATCTTCTCGATGACCTCCGGGGTCTGCACCCAGGGTTCGGTGCCCTCGTGCACGGTCTGCTTCCAGGCGTACTCGGGGCGTGGGATCGACTTGGGCACCGGCAGCGTCGGGGACAGCTCGCCGGGGCGAAGTGCGGTGCGAACGGGCATCTTGCCAGCGTAACTGCTACTGCCCGGCCACCGACGACAGCGCCGTGCGCACCCGCACGGGTAACGAACCACCGACGCGCACCAGTCGTCGAGGGCGATTCGCACCGACGCCATCGCCAGCGCGCCGCTCACGCCGGGCCGGCGATCGTCGCGCATCAGGGTCCTGCAGCCGGTGCAAGGGCCGCTCTTGAACTGCGGTAATGGTGTTACCGTACGGCGGTGATCGAAGAGCAACACCTGCTGCGTCAGCTGGGCATGCGCGATGTCGAGGAGTCGACGGAGCGCATGGTCATCGAGATGGACAACAGGCCGAACCTCGTCAACGTCCGTGGTGCGCTGCAGGGCGGGCTGGTGGCCACGCTGATCGACATCGCCGCAGGCCGCTTGGCAGGCAACGCCTCGGGGGCAGGCCACGACGTCACCACGGCGGACATGAACGTGCACTACCTCGCACCGATCATCGAGGGACCTGCGCGTGCCGTCGCCACCGTCGTGCGCGCCGGTCGCAGGCTCATCGTCACCTCGGTCGACGTGTTCGACGTCGGCAGGGACCGCCTGGCGGCGCGCGCCACGCTGACGTTCGCCGTGCTCGAGACCCGCTAACCGCGGCCGAACAACGACTTTCGCGGTCCGCGGATGTCGACCGAACCGCACACGCTGCGGCCGGTGAGGATGACGTGCGGGGAGCCCTCGGCAGGCGCATCCCTGCGGTGGTCGCGTGCGCTGCCGACGACCACCTCGACGTCGTCGATCGACGCGCTCGCGCCGTCGGGCAGCCGGATCTCCACCGACCCGAACTTCACGTCGAGTTCGATCACCACGATGGGACCGGCGAACCGCGCCTTGGTCAGGTCGAGATCGATCGACCCCATCCGCCGGACCAGCGACAGCCGGGTCGGCACGATCCACTCGCCTTGGCGCTTCAGTGACCCGAGCACGCCGCGAAGCTCCACCCGGTCGGTGGCGCTCGTCACGATCGCACCGGGACCGGGAAGGTCCTCGACGAGCGCGGCGAGCTCCGAGTGCAGGCGGGCCTGCGACACCGCCGCCGACCGCTCCTCGAACTCGCCGATGTCGATCAGGCCGAGTGCCACCGCGTTGTGCAACCGCCGCAACGTGCCGTTGCGGTCGGCGTCCGAGATGCGAAGCACGGTCTGATTTCCCCGGTCGCTTCGCTCCTGCCCTCCGGTCTGATTTCCCCGGTCGCTCCGCTCCTGCCCTCCGAGGGCCTCTCCGCCCACGTCGGTACCGATACCCGAGTTGATGCTGGTCATTGCTCTCCTCCTGCGACCAGGCTACTCAGACCAGATAGTCGGGCGGCAGTCCGTTGAGCATGTCCTTGCACATCCGCACGGCGTACTCGGAGCTTCCGCCGCCGACGATGAGGGCCGCGAACGCGAGATCACCGCGGTAGCCGGCGAACCAGGCGTGTGAGCCGCCGTCGAACTCGGCCTCACCCGTCTTGCCGCGGACGTCGCCGCTGCCGTTGAGGTCCTTCGCGGTGCCGTTCGTCACCACCAGCTGCATCATCGGGCGCAGCCCGTCGACCATCTTCGGGGTGATGGTCGGGGTGTCGCCGGACACCTCGGTGTGCCTGCCCTCGATCAGCTGCGGCACCGGCGTCTTGCCCGCAGCGACGGTCGCGGCGGCCAGGGCCATGCCGAAGGGGCTGACCAGAACCCGGCCCTGACCGAAGCCATCCTCCGTGCGCTCGGTCAGATTCACCGTCGGGGGCACGGATCCGGTCACGGTCGTGATCCCGTCGACGACGTAGTCCGTCCCGATGCCGTACTGCGCGGCCGCGGTCGTCAGGCCCCGTGGCGGCATCTTGCTCGCCAGCTCGGCGAACGTCGTGTTGCAGGAGTTCGCGAAGGCCCGCGACATCGGCACCGTGCCGAGGTCGAAGCCACCGTAGTTGGGGATCGTGCGCTGCCCGATGTCGATGTGCCCGGGGCACCCGAGAAGCGTGTTGGGCGTGGCCATGTCGCGGTCGATCGCCGCGCCTGCCGTGATGATCTTGAACGTCGACCCCGGCGGGTACAGGCCCGTGGTGGCCGCAGGGCCATCCGCGTCCGCGGCGGAGTTCTGGGCCACGGCGAGGATCTCGCCGGTGGACGGCTTGAGCGCCACGATCATGGCCTTCTTGCCGACCATGTTCACCGCATCCTGCGCGGCGTTCTGGACTGAGCGGTCGAGGCTGATGGTCACCGAAGGTGCTGGCGCTCCGGGGGTTTCGTCGAGCACGTCGACGTCGCCGCCGTTCTGGTTGACGCTGACCACGCGCCAACCCGCTTGACCGTCGAGCTCGTCGACGACCGACTTCTTGACCTGGTTGATGATGTCGGGCGCGAAACGGTCGTCGGTGGGCAGCAGTTCGGCACGCGGGGTGATGACGACACCGGACAGGCCGCCGATCGCGGGCGCCACGGCGTCGCGGTCGGCTTGGCGCAACGTGATGAGGTCGAGCGGCGTCGCCGACGAGCTGGCCGTCTCGGCGAGACGCTGCGCGTCCATGGTCGGATCGAACCGGCGCAGGGTGTCGGCGACCGCGGTGGCCGTCGGCATCAGGTCGGCGCCTGCCGCCTTGGCGTCGAGCGCGTAGTTGTAGAGGAACCCGGGCCGCAGCACGTCGCTGCCGCCGCGTTCGTTGACCGACGCACGGGGCGGTGCGTCCGCCCGCAGCGCGAACGTCTGGTTCTCGCCGAGGTTCGGATGCAATCCCGTTGCGCTCCAACGGACTTCCCAACGCCCCTCGTCGCGCACCATGTTCAGCTGACCGTCGTAGGTCCAGGTGCGCTTCTTGGGGAGATGCCACGTGTATCGGTACGCGATGCTGCCGGTGTCCTCGGCGTACTTCGACCCGAGGATCTGCGCATCGAGCTTGGTCGCCTGCAGGCCCGCCCACGCCTCGTTCAGTGCGGCCCTTGCGACCGTGGGACGGTCACTGAGGTCGGCGGCGGCGGTGGTGTCGCCCTTGGCGAGCGCGGCGAAGAACGCCGTCGCCACCGGTTCGGGACCGTTGGGTTTCGGTGTACAGGCACTGAGCCCACCGACGGTCACCACCACGGCGAAGACCGTCAGGAGTCCAGTGACTCGTGATGCGGATGAGGTTAGTGTTGCCATTGAGGCTGATGTTAGGAGGGCGCGGGGCGAACGCGCCGTAGGCGCACCGAGACCGTTCCGTGATCGTCGCGTTCAGTCGAGCAGCACGGTGGCGAAGATACCCACCTGCGTGAACCCGATCCGTGCGTAGGTCGCACGCGCGACGGTGTTGTAGCCGTTGACGTACAAGCTCGCGGTACGCCCACTGCGGACCACTGCGCGAGCGAGAGCGGCGGTGCCCGCTGAGCCCATGCCTCTGCCCCGCCAGTCGGGATGCACCCAGACGCCCTGGATCTGGCCGACGGCGGGCGACTGCGAACCCACCTCCGCCTTGAACACCACTTGCCCGTGCTCGAACCGGGCCCACGCCCGGCCAGCGGTGATCAAACCGGCGACCCGGCGCCGGTAACCGCGGCCGCCATCGCCCATCCGGGGGTCTACGCCGACCTCACCGATGAACATGTCGACGGCCGCCACGAGATAGGCGTCGAGTTCCTCGATGCGCACCGGGCGCACCTGGGGATCGATCGGGCATTGGGGGGCGCCGGAGAGCGCCATCAAGGGCTGATGATCGCGGACGTCACGCGCAGGGCCCCACGCCCTTTCGAGGCGCTGCCACATGGGCATGACCAATTCGGTGCGGCCCACCAGCGACGAACATCGACGAGGGGCACTCATCGCCTTGTCGGCGAAGGCCGTCAGGTCGCCGAGCTCACCCCGCAGCGGGATCAGGTTCGCGCCTGCGAAGCAGAGCGAATCGCTGGGCCTGCGCCTTGTCCACATCTCGCCACCGATCGCCGTCGGGTCGATGCCGTGGTCGGCGACCCGGGAGGCGACCATGCAGGATCCGACGGGGTCCTCGTCGAGGACGCGGCGCACCATGGCGACGTCACGCACCACTGTGACGCGTCGCTCGTCGGCGAGACGAAACAGTGGAGGTGCGGACATCGGGGTCCTTCTGAGGCGATGTTCTGTTCTACGACGTTCTCACTGTGACCGGATTCCGGTGACTCCGCTCACAGGGTCATGGTCAGCTTACGGTCACAACCGGTGTGCCGCTGGCATCCTCTGAACCGCGTTCCTCCGCAATGCGCATCGCTTCTTCGATGAGTGTCTCGACGATCATCTGTTCCGGCACCGTCTTGATCACCTCGCCGCGCACGAAGATCTGTCCCTTGCCGTTGCCCGAGGCGACGCCCAGATCGGCCTCGCGGGCCTCACCGGGACCGTTGACGACGCAGCCCATGACCGCGACGCGCAGCGGGACGTCCATGCCCTCCAGGCCCGCAGACACCTCGTTGGCCAGCGTGTACACGTCGACCTGGGCGCGCCCGCACGACGGGCACGACACGATCTCCAGCCCACGCGGCCGCAGGTTCAGCGACTCGAGGATCTGGTTGCCGACTTTGATCTCCTCCACCGGAGGCGCCGACAGTGACACGCGGATGGTGTCGCCGATGCCCTTGGACAGCAACGCGCCGAACGCGACGGCGGACTTGATGGTGCCCTGGAATGCCGGGCCTGCCTCGGTGACACCGAGGTGCAGTGGGTAGTCGCACTGCTCGGCCAGCTGTTCGTAGGCCGCGACCATGATGACCGGATCGTTGTGCTTGACGCTGATCTTGATGTCGCCGAAGCCGTGCTCCTCGAACAGTGAGGCCTCCCACAACGCCGACTCGACGAGAGCCTCCGGGGTGGCCTTGCCGTACTTCTGCATCATGCGGGCGTCGAGCGACCCGGCGTTGACCCCGATGCGGATCGGGATGCCCGCGGCACCGGCCGCCTTGGCGACCTCCTTCACCCGGCCGTCGAACTCCTTGATGTTGCCGGGGTTGACGCGGACGGCCGCGCAGCCCGCGTCGATCGCAGCGAAGATGTACTTCGGCTGGAAGTGGATGTCGGCGATCACCGGGATGTTCGCCTTCTTGGCGATGGCGGGGAGTGCGTCGGCGTCCTCCTGCCGCGGGCAGGCCACGCGGACGATGTCGCAGCCCGACGCGGTCAGCTCGGCGATCTGCTGCAGGGTCGCGTTGATGTCGTGCGTCTTGGTGGTGCACATGGACTGGACAGCGATCGGGTAATCGCTTCCGACGCCGACGTCGCGGACCATGAGCTGGCGCGTCTTGCGGCGCGGGGCCAGCGTCGGCGGGGGCGGTGCCGGCATACCCAAACCGACGGACATGGTGACTTCTTTCTGAGCCTTATTGGAACAACCTGATCGGATTGACCAGGTCAGCGGTAACGGTCAACAGCATGTAGCCGCCCACCACGACCAGTACGACGTAGGTCGCGGGCATCAACTTGAGGTAGTTGACCGGGGCGGCGGCGACCTTGCCGCGCGCCGAACGAATCATATTGCGGATCTTCTCGTACACGGCAATCGCGATGTGACCGCCGTCGAACGGCAGCAGCGGTAGCAGGTTGATCGCGCCGAGCACGAAGTTCAGCTGCGCGAGGAAGAACCAGAACGCCACCCACAGCCCCGCCTGGACGGTGTCGCCGCCGATGATGCTGGCGCCGACGACGCTGATCGGGGTCTCGGGGTCGCGTTCGCCACCACCGATCGAATGCCACAGCGCGCCGATCTTCGTCGGGATCTTGGCGAGGGACTTGCCGAGTTCGACCACCAGGTCGCCACTGAACGCGAACGTCGCGGGTACGGCCGAGAGCACGTTGTACTGCGTGGGTCCGTACTGCGCGGCGGCGATGCCGACGGCACTCACCTCGGTGGGCGCGCCGTTGCCCTCCTTGGTCCACCGCTGAGTCGTGGTGGGGGTGACGGATACGGTCGACTCGACGGTCCGGCCGTCGGCCGTGCGCTGGATGACGAACGGCGTCGGACCGTTGAGCTTGCGAACGGCGGCGACCATCTCGTCGAAGGTCTTCACATCGGTGTTGCCGACCTTGACGACCGTGTCACCCGGTTTGATGCCTGCCTGCGCGGCGGGTCCGGGGCCGGTGCAGTCCCCCAGGTTGCCCTTGGTGACTTCCGATGACACACAAGCGGTTTCGCCGACGATGGCGGCGGTCGGGGGATGCAGGTTGGGCAGCCCCCACGCGATCGCGATGCCGTAGAGGAGGACGAGCCCGATGATGAAGTTCATCCCGGGACCCGCGAAGAGCACCGCGACGCGCTTCCACACCTTCTGGCGGAACATCGCGTACCGACGGTCCTCGGGCGCCAGTTCCTCGACCGACGTCATGCCCGCGATGTCGCAGAAACCGCCGAGCGGGACGGCCTTGACGCCGTACTCGGTGTACCCGAGCTTGTTGGGGCGCATGGTCGACCACAGCGTGGGCCCGAACCCCACGAAGTAGCGACGCACCTTCATCCCGGTGGCGCGCGCCACCCACATGTGCCCGCATTCGTGCAGCGCCACCGACACCAGAATGGCCAGTGCAAACAGCACAATGCCCAGTACGAACATCATCGGGTTGGTACGACCTCCTGTGTGACTGCCCGCCGCGCGCGGTCCCTGGCCCAGTCCTGCGCGTCGAGTACGTCATCCACGGTAGCGGGTTCGCCCGCCCACTGGTCGGCAGCACGCAGCACGTCGCCCACGATCCGGACGATCGAGGGAAAGCGGATCCGCCCGTCGAGGAACGCGGCGGCCGCCTCCTCGTTGGCGGCGTTGTAGACCGCGGTCAGGCACCCGCCTCGGCTGCCTGCCTCTCTGGCGAGCGCCACGGCCGGGAACACCTCGTCGTCGAGCGGTTCGAACTCCCAGGTCGAGGCGGTCGTGAAGTCGCAGGGCAGCGCCGCGCCGGGGACGCGTGCCGGCCAGCCCAGCGCCAACGCGATCGGCAGCCGCATGTCGGGCGGGCTCGCCTGGGCGATCGTGGACCCATCGAAGAAGGTGACCATCGAGTGCACGATCGACTGTGGGTGGACCACGACGTCGATCCGCTCGTAGGGAACGCCGAACAGCAGGTGCGTCTCGATCAGCTCGAGCCCCTTGTTGACCAACGACGCCGAGTTCAAGGTGTTCATCGGGCCCATCGACCAGGTGGGATGGGCCCCCGCCTGCTCGGGGGTGACGTCCTCGAGGTCCGCCGCCGCCCACCCGCGGAACGGCCCACCGGAGGCCGTCAGTACCAGCCGCGCCACCTCCTCGGCGGCACCACCGCGCAGGCACTGCGCCAGCGCGGAGTGCTCGGAGTCCACGGGCACGATCTGCCCCGGCGCCGCCGCCTTCAAGACCAGCGGGCCGCCCGCGATCAACGATTCCTTGTTGGCCAGTGCCAGCCGGGCGCCTGATTCGAGCGCGGCCAGGGTGGGGCGCAGCCCCAGCGCTCCGACCAGTGCGTTGAGGACGACGTCGGCCTCGGTGTTCTCGACGAGGCGGGTGGCGGCCTCGGGGCCGACGTAGGTGACGTCGCCGATCCGCTCGGCGGCTACGGTCGACGCGACGGCGACCTCGGTGACACCGGTCTGGGTGCGCTGACGAGCCAGCAGGTCGGGGTTACCGCCGCCTGCCGCCAGCCCGACGACCTCGAAGCGGTCCGGATTCGCGGCGATGACCTCGAGCGCCTGGGTTCCGATGGAACCGGTGCTGCCCAGTACCAGTACGCGCAGACGGTCTGTTGTCACCGAACCATTGTGCCCCTGGCCGGAGCGCCGGCCCACTCCCAGCAGATTCCCATCGACTTGTGACGCAAATGTGACGTGCCGGGGCTGGACGCCATCCGTGAACGACGTCACGGCGAATGCCCGATGAGGACGGCGGAACGCGCCGTCCCAGACACATTGGAGTGATCACGTCATGAATTCAGCTCACCGCAGGGCATTTGCGGCAGCAGGCCTGACCGTCGTCGCCGTCCTCGGCACTTCCGCGTGCTCGAAGGAAGAGGCCAGTTCGACCGCCAGTTCGGTGTCGAGTGGCGCCAGCAGCATGTCCTCCAGTGTGGTCAGCAGCTCGTCGAGCGCGCCTGCGATGACGGCTGCCGCCGATCCCGCCGCCGATCTCGTCGGCACGGGCTGCGCCGGCTACGCCGAGAAGGTGCCCGAGGGCCCCGGCTCGGTGACGGGCATGGCCCAGGATCCGGTCGCCACCGCCGCGTCGAACAACCCGCTCCTGACCACTCTGACGGCCGCAGTCTCGGGCAAGCTCAACCCCGGCGTGAACCTGGTCGACACCCTCAACGGTGGACAGTTCACCGTGCTCGCGCCGACCGATGACGCGTTCGCCAAGATCGATTCGGCCACCCTCGAGAAGCTCAAGACCGACGCTCCCCTGCTGAGCAGCATCCTGACCTACCACGTCATCCCGGGGCAGCTCAGCCCCGCACAGGTCGCAGGTACGCACAAGACAGTCGAGGGCAGTGAGGTCACGGTGACGGGTGCGGGCGAGGCCCTGAAGTTCGATCAGTCCGGCCTGGTCTGCGGTGGCGTGCACACCGCCAACGCGACGGTCTACATGGTCGACACCGTCTTGATGCCGCCGGCCAAGTAACAAGCGCCGCAACCGAACTCACACAGATAAAACAACCCGAAAGTAGATGAGCATGAACATGAACAAGACGAAGAAGGCCGTCACCGGCGCCTCCATCGCCGCGATGGCCGTCGCCGGACTGCTCGCGTCGACCGGCGTCGCGCAGGCCGATCCCGCCGCCGGTCTGGTCGGGTCGAGCTGCGCCGCCTACGCCAAGGAGGTGCCGACCGGCCCCGGCTCGGTCCAGGGCATGTCGATGGACCCGGTCGCCGTCGCGGCGTCGAACAACCCGATGCTCACGACGCTGACCGCGGCCGTGTCGGGCCAGCTGAACCCCGACGTGAACCTCGTCGACACCCTCAACGGTGGCGAGTTCACGGTGTTCGCGCCGACCGATGACGCGTTCAAGAAGATCGCGCCAGCGACCATCGACACGCTCAAGACCGACGCGCCATTGCTGACCAGCATCCTGACCTATCACGTGGTTCCCGGTCGGCTGAGCCCTTCGCAGGTCGTGGGCACTCACAAGACGGTCGAGGGTGGCGAGGTCACCGTGACCGGTTCCGGCGCCGACCTGAAGGTCAACGACGCCGGCCTGGTGTGCGGTGGCGTGCAGACCGCCAACGCGACGGTGTACATGATCGACACCGTGCTGATGCCGCCTGCACCTCCGGCGATGTAGCCAGCACGTCCGCTGACGAGGCGGCCCGGCTCTGCGCCGGGCCGCCTTGTCACGTCTGGGCTCCTTCTGCACGCGAAACTCTTTGACAGCTAGTATTTCTCATGTCAGACCACCCGATCCGGCGCAGCCCTAGCAACGAATAGAAGACATGTTCACACTGATCGCCATCGGCTTCCTCGGGGGTCTGATCACCGGCATCTCCCCGTGCATCCTGCCGGTGTTGCCGGTCATCTTCTTCTCGGGCGCCCAGAGCACGCGCGAGACGGCAGGCGACGGCGCGGTCGCCACCGAGGCGCCGCCGACGCGGTCGCAGGCGCTGCGGCCGTACCTGATCATCGCCGGGCTGGTGCTGAGCTTCAGCGTCGTCACCCTGCTCGGGTCGGCCTTGCTGTCACTGCTGCACCTGCCGCAGGACGCCGTCCGCTGGATCGCCCTCGTCGCACTGGTGGCCATCGGACTTGGGCTGATCTTCCCGCAGTTCGAGGCCCTGCTGGAGAAGCCGTTCTCCAAGCTGCCGCAGAAGCAGTTTGGCAGCGGCAAGAACGGATTCGGGCTCGGCCTCGCCCTCGGCGTGCTCTACGTGCCATGCGCGGGCCCCGTGCTCGCCGCGATCGTCGTCGCAGGAGCCACCGGCACCATCGGGTTGAGCACGGTCGCGCTGACGCTGTCGTTCGCCGTGGGAGCCGCGCTGCCGCTGCTCTTCTTCGCCCTCGCAGGCCGTCGGGTTGCCGAACGCGTCGCCGCGTTCCGCAATCGGCAGCGCCAGATCCGGGTCATCGCGGGGATCGTGACGATCCTGTTGGCGGTGGCGCTGGTCTTCAATCTGCCTGCCGTCCTGCAACGCGCCATCCCTGACTACACCGGAACCCTGCAGGAGAAGGTCGGGGGTGAGGAGCAGCTGCAGAAGCTGAACCTCGGCGGCCTCGTCAACGACCAGAACGCGCAACTCTCGAACTGCTCCAACGGCGGCAAGCAACTCGAAAGCTGCGGCACGGCACCGGACCTCAAGGGCATCACCAAGTGGCTGAACACCCCCGGCGGAGCGCCCATCGACTTGAAGTCGTTGCGCGGCAAGGTCGTTCTGATCGACTTCTGGGCCTACTCGTGCATCAACTGCCAGCGCGCCATCCCGCACGTCGTCGGTTGGTACGACGCCTACCGGGACAAGGGCTTCGAGGTCATCGGTGTCCACTCCCCCGAGTACGGCTTCGAGAAGGTCGACACCAACGTCGCCAGCGGCGCCGCCGACCTCGACATCGAGTATCCGATCGCGATGGACAACAACCTGTCCACCTGGACCAACTACCGCAACCGGTACTGGCCTGCCGAGTACCTCATCGACGCTCAGGGCACCGTCCGCCACGTCAAGTTTGGCGAGGGTGACTACGACGTCACGGAAAACCTCGTCCGCCAACTACTCTCGGATGCCAACAAGGGCATCGACCTGCCCCCCGCGACCGAGGGACAGGACACCACCCCGACGTCGCCGACGACCCCTGAGACGTACTTCGGCGTCGGCAAGGTGGTGAACTACGCCGGGGCGGGCGTCTACGACCAGGGCGAGGCCACCTTCGCGCTGCCTGCCCAGCTCGGCGAGGACTCGTTCGCGCTGAAGGGGCGGTGGGCGCTGGACTACCAGGGCGCCACCGCCGTCGACGACGGCGCCACCATCGCCCTGAACTACCACGCCAAGAACGTCTATCTGGTGGTCGGCGGCAGCGGCGACGTGACGGTCACGCGGGACGGCAAGACGTCGGTGATTCCGGTCAGCGGGCCTCCCAACATGCGTCAGATCGTCGCCGGCGGCGGTGACGATGCGGGGCACGTGGACGTGAGCCTGAGCAAGGGGCTGCAGGCGTTCTCGTTCACCTACGGCTGACGGGCAGCGGGATCCGCGGTGGCCTCGATCTTGGCCACCAACCCGTCGCGGATCGTGAGCACCACCACCGCGAACAGCCGACCGCGGTCGAACGCCAGCAGCACCGGCTCGCCCGGCGGCCCCGACACCACGGTCGCGCGGACACCGAGGTAGCGCATCAGGTTGACCGCCACGTCGTCCGGACCATGGTTGACCTGTGGCGGCGGCGCAGGGTCGGCGAGCACCGTGCCGACGCCCCACACGGCCGGGTCCAACAGCGCCGTCAGCGCACGGAGATCACCGTTGGCACACGCCGTGATGAAGGCTTCGGTGACGCGGCGGTGCTCGGCTCCCGCCACGTCGATCGGCCGGGGCGCTGCGTCGGCGAACTTGGCGCGCGCCCGACGGGCCAGCTGACGACACGTCCCCACCGGCCTCCCGACGGTCTCGGCGATCTCGTCGAACGGCACCGCGAACACGTCGTGCATGACGAAGGCGACCCGCTCGCCGGGGCTCAGGTGCCGCAGCACCTCGAGCAGTGCGGTACTGACCTCGTCGTCGAGGGTCACGCGATCCGCGGGGTCGTCGATCACGTC
Source organism: Mycobacterium sp. (assembly GCA_025963385.1). Taxonomy (GTDB): domain Bacteria; phylum Actinomycetota; class Actinomycetes; order Mycobacteriales; family Mycobacteriaceae; genus Mycobacterium. The sequence goes on along the minus strand of JAOPUT010000215.1, from coordinate 23,356 downwards.
GACCTCGACCAGAGCAGATTCCTGTTCCGGCCACATCTTCGTCTCGAGCCGAGCCCTGGCGGACCTCAACTGGTCCAGGCACAGTCGTCCCGCCACCACGGTGAGCCAGCCCCTGACGTCGTCGATCTCGGCGAGGTCGGTGCTGGACAACCGGAGGAACGCCTCCTGCGCCACGTCCTCGGCCTCGCCGACGTCGCTCAGCATCTGATAGGCGAGATTGACCAGATAGGGCCGGTGCTCACGCCACGCCGCCGCGATGTCGCGCTCCGCCGAAGACGATGGGGTCATACGTGTACGACGAACCAGCGACGGGAAAAGTTACAGGTGGGCCGCGTAACTTTTCGCGCCGGTGACCCGTCCTTGCTTACATGACCTCACTGAGAACCATCGTCGTCACCGGAGCGACCGGGAACGTCGGCACACCGCTGGTCGCCGAACTGTCCGAAGCAGGGATCCAGGTGCGGGCCGTCACCCGGCGGCCCGCCGCGCCCTTGCCCCCACGTGTCACGCGGGTCGCGTCCGCGCTCGATGCGTTGGCGGGAGCGGACGCGGTCTTCCTCAACTCGAGGGCGCTGGGCGGCGAGCTCGAGGCGACCGTAGCCGCGGCGCGCCACGCGGGCGTGACCCGGCTGGTCGCCCTGTCGGCCATCAACGCCGACGATGACTTCTCGCGGCAGCCGTCACGGTTTCGGGGCGACCGCAACCGGGAGGTCGAGCAGCTCGCCGTCGACTCGGGTCTGGAGTGGGTCAGCTTGCGCCCCAGCGTGTTCGCGACGAACTTCGCAGGCATGTGGGCACCTCAGATCCGCGCCGGTGACGTCGTCGGAGGCCCGTACGCGGCGGCGTCCACCGCGCCCATCGCCGACGGTGACGTCGCTGCCGTCGCCACCCATGCACTACTCACCGATGACCTTCTGGCGCAGCGGGTTCCGCTCACCGGTCCACAGGCGCTGACCAACGCCGAACTCGTCGAGGTGATCGGCTCCGTCCTGGGGCGTCCACTCAGCTACCTGGAGGCGCCGCCGGAGGTGGTGCGAGGGCGCTTCCTCGGCATCGGCTTCTCCGCCGCGTTCGCCGACGCCTATATGGCGCTGCTGGCCGAAACCGTGGGGCGTTCCGCGCTGGTGACCCACGACGTCGAGAAGATCCTGGACCGTCCGGCTCTGACGTTCGCGCAGTGGGTGGCCGAGCATCGCAACCTCTTCACCGATCAGTAAGGGAGACAGAACATGTCGGATATCCGTCCACCGCGTTGGCTCAAGCCGATGAACAAGGTGATGATCGCCGTACAGAAACTCGGCATCCCCGCGGGGCCGTCGATGGTGCTGACCGTGCCCGGCCGCAAATCCGGCCAGCCGCGCAGCACGCCGATGACACCGTTCGACGTCGACGGTGGGCTGTATACCGTCGCGGGTTACCCGGGCGCCGACTGGGCCGCCAACGCCCGGGCCGCGGGACTGGGCACCCTCACCCGCGGCCGACGCTCCCGACCCGTGCGGATCGTCGAGCTGTCCGAGGACGAGTCGAAGCCGGTGTTGCGGGCGTTTGCCGTGAAGGTCCCGGTCGGCGTCGGTTTCGCCAAGCGCAGCGGTCTCGTCACCGACGGCACCCCTGACGAATTCGAGTCGCTCGCAGGGCGATTGGCGGTGTTCCGGTTCGACCCGGCATAGGTCGCACTACGTGAAGCCGTCCTCGTCTTGGTCGGGTGGGTGGAGGAGTGCTTCGGGGCGGTGGTGGTAGTTGATGCGGGTTTGGCCGGTGTCCAGGTGGGGGGGTGGGATCCATTCGGCTTCGCCGCGGGTGTTGATGCGGGTGGTGTAGCCGCCGACCTTGACCAGCCGGTTGTCGGCGCCGCAGGCCAGGGTCATCTCGTCGACGTTGGTGTTCCCGCCCTTGGACCAGTCGCGGGTGGCGTGGTGGACCTGGGTGCCGTAGGCCCCGACGGTGCAGCACGGTTTGGAGCAGCCGCCATCGCGGGCGATCAGCATGATCCGCTGCGCCGGGGAGGCAGTCCGTTTGGTGCGGAACAGGTTCAAGGCCGAACCGGTCGCCCCGTCGAACACGGCGAGGTGATGGTTGGCGTGGGCGGCCAACCGGATGACGTCGGCGATGGGCACGGTGGTGCCCCCACCCGTGACGCCCACCCCGGCGCGGGACTCGAGATCTTGCAGGGTGGTGCGGATGATGATCGACACCGGCAACCCGTTCAACTGGCCGAGGTCCCCACCCATCAACGCGATGCGCCCGATCACCAGCAGGGCGTCGTGTTGGCGTTGGGCCAGGGTGCGCTGATCGCGGTCGATCTGGGCCTGGGTCGGGGTCCCGGAGGTGCAGGGTTCGGGGTCGGCGGGATTGCACATCCCCGGGGCGGCGTACTTGGCGAAGAGCACCTCCCAGATCGCGGCCGCTTCGGGGGTCAGGTTCCCGGCGAGCGTGGTCATCGCGTCGGGGCGTTGTCGGCCCTTCGACAGTCCCCGTTCGGCGTCAGTGGGCAGCGGCCCGTCCTGGTCGAGCAGGAAGATGCGGCGGTGGGCGGCATCCTTGAGGGCCTGGGGTCCGACCCCCAGGGCGACGCGGACCCACTCGACTTCGATCTGGGCGCGGGTGGCGGCGTCCACGAACCCCGGCACCTTGCCGATCGCGGTACGGAGCTCGGCGACGTGTTCCCCGGTGATCAGCCCGGCGGCTTGGGCGGCGGCGACCGCGGGCAGGCGGGGCGCCAACGGTTGGCCGGTGAAGGATTGGCGCGGGCCGAGGTCGTCGGCCTCGCCCAACCGGCGGCCGGCCTCTGTGGGCGAGAGGCGCCAGCGGGTGCTCAGGACGTCGCGCCAGGACTTGGCGCCCAGCTCATGCGGGGTGGTGTCGGCCTGCAGGCGGGCCAACACCCGGTGGGATTGGGTGGGTAGTTGGCAGGCCAGGGCTTCGAGGTCATCGCCCAGGGCGAGCAGGTCGGGCACGGTCAGGGTGTCGAGGTCGCAGGCGGCCAGGGTGTCGTAGGCGGCGCGCAGGGCGGCGACCGCTTCGTGGACGTCCGTACCTGACATGACTCGAACATACGGGTGCCCACCGACAGAAAACCGGTGGATGGGATCACTGAAACCACAGTGACGCAAGGGCTTTCATCCCGCTGAGATTGTCGCGAGTTGTCGCTCGGAGGCGGGCAATCAGGCCCATGGTCGGAGACCGGAGATCCCTCACGACCACGCCACGCCCACCATCCGTCGTTGTCGCGAGTTGTCGCTCAGAGGCGGGCAATCACAACCATTCCCCGGACGCTCGTCGAGCTACGAGAACGCCGCCATGACCGTCCCGAGGTCGAAATAGTCCCGCCACAGTGCGATCTGGCCGTCGCGCACCTCGAACACTCCCATCACGGGGAGTTCGAGTCGGCCACCATCGGTCCGCCGCATCACGTCGGTGCGCTCGTTCATGACGACGTTGCCCTGGCTGAGCTGGCGGTGGATGTTGAAGTCGATGCCGTCGAAACCGTCGAGCATGACCCCGAGGAAGTCCTTGATCGCGGCGCGGCCCTCGGCAGGCGGCATCGGGATGTTGTGGTAGACGGCGTCTTCGGTGAAGTAGCTCAGGATCTGGTCGGGGTCTGGATTGGCCCACAGGGCGCAGAATTCGGTCACCAGCTCGTCGGGGGATTGCGTCATACGTTGATGAAACGGGTCGACGCCAGGTAAATCAACCCCGCGATCGCCGCGGACCCGACCGTGCTGAGGTCGACGCCGCCGGCGATGTCGGCCAGCGGGCCGACATAGAGCGTGGTGTTGACGGCCAGTAGACCGAACGCCCCGCCGATCGTCCATGCGGCGACTGCGCCGACGTGCCAGCCGCCGGTGAACCAGTACTGCCCGCCGCGTCGCCCGTCGGCGAAGGCTTGCAGATCGGTCGGGTCGTAACTCTTGGTGCGCAGCGCACCGATGGCCAGGATGGCGATCCACGGTGTGATGACGGCGTTGAGTGCGATCGTCATCGCCGTGACGGACTCGACCGCGTCGAAGACGAACACGCCGACGTACAGCAGGACGATCGCGACCGCCGCGGTGATGACGGTGGTCTGGGTCCGGCGCAGGCGTGGCGTCAACCCCTCGAGATCCAGGCCGCTGGCGTAGATGCACAGCACGCCCTGACTCAGGCCGCCGAGCAGTGAGATAACGACGATCGGCACGACGAACCACGCCGGGGAGGCGGTCACCAGATCGTCGAGATACGAGTCGGTGGGATTCGCGAAGGCCAGCGCGGTGAAGGCGCCGAAGAGACTTGGCAGTATGACGCCGATGAACATGCCGCACCCCAGCGCGACGCAGATCTGCTTGTCGCTGAAGCGAATCGACGACACCCGACGGGTGTAGTCCCCAATCGTCGGGCCGTAGGAGATCGGCGCCGCGGCGAACAACACGGCCGACAGCGCCCAGGTCTGCCAGAAGCCGCCCAGGGTGTAGTCGCCGCCCGAGGCGCTCACGTCGACGTTGCCCGCGAACGCGAGGAAGCCGACCACCATGAGTGTCCCGACCACCGGCACGACGATCTTCTGCATCGCCACGATGGTGGCGTGGCCGTACAGTGCCACCGCCACCATGAGCGCCGCGACGACGGCGTAGGCGATGCCGTGGACCAGGTGGCTGTCCGGAGTGCCGAGCAGTCGGTGGCCCGCGGCGACCAACGCGTCCCCGCTCGTCCACACCGTGACCGCGGCGAACGCCAGCGCTATGGCGAGCGCCAGCGCGGAGCCGATGAACCGGCCGCGGATGCCGAAGAACGCCCCGCTGGACACCGTCATGTTGGTGCCGGTTCGTGGACCGATCGTGGCGGTCGGAAGCACGGCGAGCGTCCCGATGGCCGTGCCGACGACCATCGACGTGACCGTCTGCCAGAACGAGAGCCCGAACAGGATCGCGAACGCGCCGAAGACGACGTTGGTCCACGTCAGGTTGGCCCCGAGGAACACGGCGCCGAGGTTGCGGGGCCGGGAGTCGCGGGCTTCCTCCGGGAGGTATTCGACCCCTGCGGTCTCGATGCCGCCGACGTGGTCGTCGACGGCTACGGAGTTCACGTCCCTGGGTGAGGTGGTGGCGGTCATGGCTTCTCGATCCGGCTTGTTGATGGGTACATCAATAGTGTTGATGTAGTGTTCAATAAGATTCGGGATCCGTCAAGGGGAAGTAGGTCACGTGACCATCGAGATGCGGGACGCCAAGCGCAAGATGCCCGCCGAGCGACGCGGGGAGCTGTTGGCGAAGGCCGTTGAGATCAGCCAGGCAGAGGGCCTGTCCGCAGTGACCCTGCGCCGGGTGGCGACCGATCTCGGCGTCACCCCCGGCCTGGTGAGCCACTACTTCTCGTCGGCGGAGCAGCTGATCGCCGCTGCCTTCCGCAGTGCCGCCGACGCGGATCTCGACGCGGCCAGGGCCAGGGTCGCGGCAGCGCCGACGCCCGCGGTGGCGATCGACGCGCTGATGGACTACGTGCTCGGCGACGTCAGCGAGGAGGCCAGCTCGCTGTGGCTCGACGCGTGGAGTCTCGGCAGGCGCAACCCGACGCTCGCCGCGGAGGTGCCCGCGCTGACCGAGGCGTGGCTGGATCTCATCGGCGGCGTCATCCTGGCCGGTCGGGACGCGGGGGAGTTCCACGTCACCGACGTCGAGGCGTCGGCGCGACGCATGCTGATCCTGATCGACGGACTCGGCGCCCAGAAGGTCATCCGCGACGCCGCCGATGACGAGATCAAGCACATCGCGCGCTCGTACGTGGCCTCCGAGCTGGGCTCAGACGTCGGTTGACGAGCCAGGCCGTCACCAGCCTTCGGCGAGCACCCGATCCAGAGCAGCCACGTAGAAGTCGGCCCCCGCCACGTCGAGGCACAGCGGCGGCTTGGTCTTCAGGATGTTCTGACGTTCACCCGTCGGCTGGATGACGACGCCGAGTTCGAGCATGCGGTTGCAGATGGCCGCGGTCTCCTCGGTCGCAGGCTCGAGCGTCTCCGGGTCGCGGACCATCTCGACGCCGAGATAGAGCCCCACCCCGTGCACCGTGCCGATGATCGGGTGCTTCTCGCGAAGCGCCGTCAACTCGGCCTTGAGGTGGCCGCCCACCCGCCTGGCGTTGCCCTGCAGGTCCTCGTCGCGCAGCACGTCGAGCACCGTGAGGCCGATCGCGCACGACAGCGGACTGCCACCGGTCGACGAGAAGAAGTACCCCTGCGAGCTGAAGGCCTCGGCGATCGCGCGGCTGGTGATGACGGCGCCGAGCGGATACCCGTTGCCGGTCGACTTCGCGATCGACACGATGTCCGGCACCACCTGCTGCTGGTCGAATCCCCAGAACCACTCGCCGAGGCGCCCATAGCCCACCTGCACCTCGTCGGCGACGGCGAAGCCGCCCGCCTCGCGCACTGCGGCATAGACCTGCCGCAGATACCCGTCGGGAAGGGCCATGCCGCCTGCGTTGCCGTATACCGACTCGCAGATGAACCCGGCGGGCGGGCGACCCGCCGCGACCATCTTGGAGATCTTGGCCACCGCATCAGGTGCGTACCGGGCGGCGTCCGCGCCGCGGTAGGTACCACGAAAACTGTTGGGCGACTCCACCGTATGGATCCAGTCGGGCCGGGTCGAGAGCGCGTTCGGATTGTCGGCGGTCGACGTCGACACGGCGTCGGTGGCGTACGTCCACCCGTGGTAGGCCTCGCCGACGGAGACCATGTCCCGGTGGCCCGACACCGCGATCGCCAGTCGGATCGCGAGATCGCTTGCCTCCGAACCGGAGTTGACCAGGAACACCGTGTCCAGCGGTTCTGGCAGCGTGGCGGCGAGGCGCTCGCTGAACTCGACCACCGCCTCGTAGTTGAAGCGGGAGTTGGTGTTGAGCCTGCGCAGCTGGCGGGCGGCGGTGTCGGCCACGCGCGGGTGCGCATGCCCGAGCACGGTGACGTTGTTGACCATGTCGAGGTACACCCGGCCCGCCGTCGACATCAGGTAATGGCGTCGCCCACGCTCGATCTGGGGTGGGTCCGCGTAGTAGTGCTCCTGCACCCTGGCGAAGCTCTGGTCGCGGCGGGCCAACAGATCTCGCGCCGTCGTATCCGGCAATTCCGGCAGCCCGAGCAGCGGTCGCGGGTCGCGCGTCAGCGCGAGCCAGCCTGGCGCCAACTCGGCCGTCGTGAAGGCGGGCGCCAACGGCGCGCCCACCGGCCGGACGGCGATGGTGGTCCAGCGGTCAGGGGCGACGGTCGTCAACGGTGCGCCGGCCTCGACCCTGCCCCCAATGGCCGTGCCGGTGACCGTCACCTCGTATTCGGCTCCGCGCAGGGTGAATTCGCCATCCGCCGGGACGACGTCACCCGACCAGGGCGCCGTCACGGTGACGGACTCGGCGGGCCACAGCGAGACGCCGGTGGCGACGACGTCGGGCGAGGTCTGGCTCAACAGGGGGGCGCAGGTCAGGTTCGGCTCCCCGTACCTGGTCACGACGAGCGATGCGCCGTCATCGACTGCGGACCGCGCCAGGGCATCCTGAAACGCCGGTGCGCCAACGCCTTCGGTGGCGGTGTCGTAGACCTCGGAGACCGCGGAGAGGTCGAGCGTCCGGACCGAGGCGGGGTCGAGGTCGGGGATCAGGACGCCATCCCCGTGCACGTACGCCTCGTCGGCGACGTCGGACAGGCCGAGCTCGGCCCGGATCACGGCCGTCATCAGATCCATCGGCACCGACGTCGCCTGGTCGAACATCCGGACCTCGTCGTCGGACTGGTTGCTCAGGTAGTCGTTGTCCGGATCGAGGACGACCTGCTGCGCGCCGCTGACGATGAGCACGGCGGTCCGCAGCACCAGCAGCGGCCAGATCACGTCGACCTCGGCGGCGCTCAATGGCCGGAGTGCGTGAAAGGCCTTGATACCGGGCAGGATCGACGTGGGGTCGGCGCCTGGGTGCCCCAGCACCGAGGACAGCGTGACGGCGACCTCGGAAACGGCCCAGGTGTCCGAGAGATCGCCGAAGTCGATGATGCCGTCCGGCCGTCGGGCGTCGTTGGCGACGACGTTGGCATCCGTCAGGTCGAGATGCACTGCCTGTCGCGGTAGTTCGTCACTCAGCGGGGCGATCCGCGCCCAGGCCTCATCCGCGGCGGTGACGAGACGCTCGCGTTCCGCCGGATGCGCGACGTGCGAGACGAGGGCGTGGACGACGTCGTGGCCGTACCGGAGGTCCCATTGCAGCGCGCGGTCCAGCCCGGGATGGTGGAAATCCGCGAGGGCCAGGCTTACCCGGGCCGCCAGTTCACCCATGCCTGCCACCACGGAGGGCGCCAGATAGCCTGCCCCGACCAGGGTTTGGCCCGCTAGGTATCGCAGCAACCGGACGTGAGCCGTACCGTCCAGCAGATCGGGCACGACCGTGGCCAGCTCGCCTGCGAGGTTCGGCAGCGGCACCGCGACGCGCAGGTCCGGCTCGCTGACGGCAATGGCCTCGGCAGCCGCGTCCTGCGCTGCGAGCTCGGTCGCCGTGAAGGCCGGGTTGGCGACCTTCAGCACCCCGAGCAGCTGGTCTTCGGCGTCGTACACCAGGAAGTTCTTGTCTTGGTTGCTGCCAAGGGATTCCGCTCGGGCGGTGAGGCCGTAGTACGTTGACAGCAGCTGTTCGGCCTGCGCCTCGCTCACCTGCGGCGCAGGCAGTTCCGGCTGTTCGAGGAAGTTGAATCCCACGGTTTGGTGCTCCGTGCTCACCGGTTGACGAACTCGATGACGACCTCACTGAACGCATCGTTGTCGTCGCCGGCGGCAGTATGACCCGCATCGGACAGCTCGACGAACTCCGCGCGCGGCACCTTGCTCAGGAAGTTCTGCACGCCTTCGGCGCTCACCACGTCGGACAGCTTCCCGCGGATCAACAGGATCGGGACCTCGAGGTTGATCGCCGCCTGCTCGAGCATGTCCGTCCGAAGGAACGGATCGTCCTCGGGTTTGGTGAGGAACGCCGGATCCCAGTGCCAGTACCAACGGCCGTCGCGGAGACGGAGGTTCTTCTTCAGTCCCTCCGGGCTGCGCGGCTTGGTGCGATGCGGCAGGTAGGCGGCGACTGCGTCGGCGGCTTGGTCGAGCGAGTCGAAGCCGTCGACGCCGCTGAACATGAACTCACGGATGCGGGCACTGCCGTTCTTCTCGAACCGCGGGACGACGTCGACCAGGACCAGTTTCGTGACCAATTCGGCACCCGCTTCGTGCGCGGCAAGGATGCCCGTGAGGCCACCCATACTGGCGCCGATCAGCACCGTCGGCTTCCCGATCTGGTAGAGCACCCGCAGCGTGTCGCTGCAGAGCGACTCGACCGTGTAGTTCGCGGTGGGGGAGCGGTCACTGTCGCCGTGACCGCGGCTGTCGAGCGCCACCACGTGGAATCCGTCGTCGGCAAGGATCTGGCCGGTGTTCTTCCAGGAGTATCGGTTCTGGCCGCCGCCGTGCAGCATGAGGATGGCGGGCCGGTCGGCGGAGGACTCCGCGTCGCGGTTCCACTCGTCGGCGACCAGTGTGAGGCCGTCCACTCCGCGGAACTCGACGGTCGTGGATGCGCTGCTGTCGCTACTCGGTGCCATCCCCGCACGTTACCCAGGCCGGATCGGCCGTCCGAAGTGGGCCTCGTGGCGACGATGAGTTTCGCGCGGGCGGTCGGTCTGCATCAAGGAAGTCACCCCTAACAGGAGGCCACGCCCCATGCCATCGATCACGCCCTCGCTCTGGTTCGACGACGATCTCGAGGAGGCCGCGGAGTTCTACGTCAGCGTGTTCCCCAACTCGTCGATCGAAGGGTTCAACCGCTACACCGAGGCGGGTCCCGGGGCGCCCGGTGAGGTGGTCTCCGGCACGTTCGTGCTCGACGGCCAGCGGTTCATCGGCATCAACGGTGGCCCGCAGTTCCCGTTCAGCGAGGCCGTGTCGTTTGAGGTGCGCTGCCACGATCAGGACGAGGTCGACCACTATTGGAACGGGCTGCTCGACGGCGGTGTGGAGTCGCAGTGCGGCTGGCTCAAGGATCGTTTCGGGCTGAGCTGGCAGATCGTGCCGCAGCGCCTGTTCGACCTGATCAGCGATCCCGACCCGGTCCGTGCCGCCGCCGCGACCAAGGCGATGCTGGGCATGCGCAAGATCGTGATCGCCGAACTGGAGGCCGCAGTGCGCGACGCCTGATTCGCGGGGCGACGACCGCGTTGTGTCGCGGCCGCCAAACACCTCCCAGCCGGTGGCACGTACGTTGGACCGGACGATCACCGTCCACACGCGGGCCGACCAGGCTCGCAGTGCCCCCGAGGAGCAAACATGGCAGACGACGACGCTGCCCCCTCCGAGCCGTCGGAGCCGGAGTCCGCCACCGCCCAGGTCCCGTCCGCCACCGACGTGGACGACGACGCCGTCGATGACGAAGAGCTGGACGAATCCGAGGTACCGGCCGCCGACACGCCCGCGAGGAAGGTGTCGCACCTGCAGCTGGCCCTCGTCGCTGGGCTCGTCGCGGTGCTGGCGCTCGGCGGCCTGACGGGTTGGCTCGGCTACCGCGCCAACCAGTCGAGGGACATGGACCGGCAGCGGCAGACGTTCCTCGAGGTGGGCCGCCAGGGTGCGATCAACCTGACCACGCTCGACTACGAGCACATCGACGCCGACGTGCAGCGGATCCTGGATTCCGCGACGGGCACGTTCTACGACGACTTCCAGCAGCGCGCCCCGGCGTTCGTGGACGTCGTCAAACAGGTCAAGTCGAAGTCCGTGGGCACGGTGACGGAAGCGGCGGTCGAGCCCGGCGACACGACGACCCAGGCGGAGGTGCTGGTCGCCGTGAACGTGAGGTCGGTGATCGTCGGTCAGCCCGACCAGCAACCCCGCGCCTGGCGCATGCGCATCCTGGTCCAGAAGATCCAGGACGACACCAAGGTTTCCAACGTGGAGTTCGTCTCGTGACACATTCAGAATCGGAAGACGAGACGACGGCCGAGGTCGTCGATGAGACGGAGGCGCCGGGGGAGGCCCAGGCCGTCGAAGAAACCCCGGCCGTCGAAGAAACCCAGGCGGTCGAAGAAACCCAGGCGGTCGACGAGCCGCGGCGCGGTTCGCGCGTCGACTGGCCCAGGATTGCGGCCTACGGAGTGCTGCCCGGCTTGGCGCTGATCCTCGCGCTGGTGGCGGGGAGCCTGAAGTACGCCGACAACTCGGTGCGCGAAAGTGCCATCGCGCGTAACGAATCCGTGCAGACGGCGACCGCGAGCACGATCGCCCTGCTGTCGTACACCCCGGACAAGGTCGATCAACAACTCAACGACGCGCGCCGCCTTCTCACCGGCGACTTCCTCGAGTCGTACACGTCCTTGATCAACGAGGTGGTCATCCCCGGCGCGAAGCAGCAGCAGATCTCGGCGGTGGCAACGGTTCGCAAGGCGGGCGCGGCGTCCGCGGATGCTCGCCACGCCGTGGTCCTGCTGTTCGTCGACCAGGCCGTGACGGTGGGCTCGGATGCGCCCACCAGCACGGCGTCCAGTGTCCAGGTGACATTGGAGAAGGTCGACGACAAGTGGTTGATCTCCGAGTTCACACCGGTCTAGAAGGAACCCGATGACTACCGCGACCGAGCCTCGGTGGATTGACGTGCCCACCTCCGACGTGCAGCTGAAGGCGCTGTCGTGGGGACCCGACGATGCGCCGATCGCCCTGTGCCTGCACGGATTTCCCGACACCGCCCACGGCTGGCGCAAGGTGGCGCCCCAACTGGTCGCCGCGGGGTGGCGGGTCGTCGCGCCGTTCATGCGCGGGTACGCACCGTCGTCGACGTCGCTCGACGGGAGCTACCACGTCGGAGCGCTGATGGACGACGCGCTGCGCACGCTCGAGGCGGCGGGCGCCACCGGACGCGACGTGCTGATCGGCCACGACTGGGGCGCGATCGCGGGCTCCGGCCTGGCGGCCATGCCCGACAGCCCGTTCGCGAAGGCCGTCATCATGTCGGTGCCGCCCGCGGACACGTTCCGGCCGCTGGGTCGGATACCCGACGCCGGCCGACTCGTCGCCAGGCTGCCCCGCCAGCTGTTGCGGAGCTGGTACATCATGTACTTCCAATTACCTCTGCTGCCAGAGCATTCCGCGTCCTGGGTGGTGCCGAGGCTGTGGCGGCAGTGGTCTCCGTCCTATGACGCCGCAGATGACGTGGCACTGGTGCTCGACGCGATCGGTGCGCCAGAGAACTGGCGTGCGGCGCTCGGCTACTACCGGGCCACCGTCAGGGGAAGCCGACCGCCGCTGCGATACGCCGAATTGCACGAGCACTGGCTGGCGCCTCTGAAGGTCCCGACGCTCTACCTGCACGGAACCGAAGATGGTTGTGCATCAGCCGATTACACCCGCTGGGTGGAGCGGGTGCTGCCGCCTGGTAGCCGTGCCGAGACCGTGGAACACGCAGGGCACTTCATGCAGCTCGACCGGCCTGACGACGTCGCGCGGCGCATCGTCGACTTCATCGGACGCGCGGAAGGCTAGCCCTTCTTCAGGGCGGGGTGGCTGCGGGCCAGGATCGGCAGCAACAACCGGCGCGGCAGGATCTTGTACGCGGCGGCGCCGACCTTGTTGAAGGCGCCGGGGACGATCACCGACTTGCCCGACGCCAGACCGTCGACGGCGGTTCTGGCGACCTCGGCGGCGCTGACCCACATCGCCTTCGGCAGGGCCGCCTCGGCGTCCTCATCGGAAATGCCTGCCGCCGCGCCGAATCCGGTCTTCACTGGACCCGGGCACAGCGTCGCCGCGACGACGCCGGTGCCATGGAGCTCTTGGCCCAGCGACTGGGTGTAGGACAGCACGAATGCCTTGGCCGCACCGTACGCGGCCTGACCAGGGACCGGTCCGAACGCCCCGACCGAGGCGACGTTGAGCACCGCGCCCCTGCCGCGCGACACCATGCCTGGCACGAAGCGGCTGCACAGGTCGGCGACCGCCGCGACGTCGACCTCGATGAGGTTGAGCTCGGCGGCGGGATCCGACGTGGCGATCGGACCCGACGTGCTCAGACCGGCGTTGTTGACGAGGACGTCGACGACGAGGCCGAGCTCGGCGACCCTGTCGGGGAGGGCTGCACGGTCATCGCGCTTGGACAGGTCGGCGGCCAGCACGTCGGCGGCCGACCCCAGCGAGGCGGCCAGTGCCTGCAACTTGTCCGCTCGCCGCGCGACCAGCACCACGTGCCGACCGCGCCTGGCGAACTCCTTTGCGATCTCCTCGCCGATGCCCGATGAGGCACCGGTGACGAGGACGGTGCCGTTGCCACTCGCCGTTGGAAGCATGTCGGCAGCCTAGCCTTGGGCCCATGACCACAGGGCGGCTGACGCCGATCGATGCGCAGACGTTCTGGCTGGCCGACAAGATCCCGAACGACACGTTCCTGCTGTTCGCCTTCGCAGGCGTGCCCGCCGACGTGGACCGCACTCTCGACGATCTGGTGGCCCGGGCTCGCGGCTGCCCCGACCTGTCGCTGCGCGTCGACGACCGCCGTCGGTGGAGCTACCCAACCTGGGTGCGTCGTGACGTCGACAGGTCGCAGTTCCTGGTGCACGATCTCGAGGACCGGACGTGGTCGGCCTGCCTCGCCGCGGTGTGCGCGCTGATCGACGACCAACTCGACGCGGCCGACACGGCATGGCGATTGCACGTGTTCACCCACGTGCTCGGCGTGCCAGGAGTCGACGGGCCCGGCACCGTGGCGGTGCTGCAGATCTCGCACGCCCTCGGCGGTGGCGGGCGCACGTCGGCGCATGCGGCGCTGATGTTCGGCAGGACCGGGGTCGAGGTTGCCCAGATCCGTCCACCGTCGGCGAGCCCGATTGCCCTGCCGCTGGCGGGTTTTCGCGCTGCGCGGGCGCACCGCGAGCTTCTTGCGGACGTGCAGGCAGGCGCCGTTCCCGGGCAGGCCGGGCTGCGTCCGCTGCTGCGCACGAACGCCAGACCGTCGGGGGAGCGAAGCCTCCGCACCGTGGTCCGGCGACGGTCCGAACTGCCGGGCGGCACGGTCACGGTCGCAGTGCTGTCCGCCGTGTCGGCCGCGCTCGCCGGTCGGCTCAACGCGCTCGGCGACGACGCGTCCACGCTCGGCGCCGAGGTTCCGATGGCCAAACCGCCACCGCGACTGGCGTACAACCACTTCGGCAACGTCGGCGTGGGCCTCCACCCCGACCTGGGTGAGGAGGCGCGGATCGCACGGATCGCCGACGACCTGGCCGCCCGCCGGTTGCGCGCCGAGCACCCGGCGATGCGGGCGGCCGACCTGGCCTTCGCGGTGACCCCCGCACCGCTGTTGCGTTGGGGCATGGAACGTTTCGATGCCGACGTCCGCCCAGCGGAGGTGACGGGCAACACCGTCGTCTCCAGCGTGAACTGCGGTGCCGCCGACTTCACCTTCGGGGGGGCGCCCGTCGTGCTGGCTGCGGCCTTCGCGGGGCTGTCGCCGATGATGGGTCTGACGCACGTCGTCGTCGGCGTCGGCGACACCGTCACGATCGGTGTGCACGCTGCCGAGTCGGCGCTCGGCGGCCCCGCGGGCATGGACGAGTACGTGGCCGGACTGGAGTCGGCGCTGCCGTCGGGCTAGGGCCGCAGTGCTGCGATGCCCATGTCGAGCGCGGCCTCGAGATAGCTGAGGTCGCCGGTGCTCATCAGCACCAGCACGCCGCCCTGGATGCCTGCCAGCAGCGCCGCCGCCGCACGCGAGGGGTCCACGCTCGCGTCGATCTTGCCCTGCGCCTGCATGGCGCGCACCCCGACCTCGATGTCGTTGCGCCACCGGTCGATCAACCTCGACGTGACGGCCTGCGCGCCGGGCGTGCGACCGATCTCGGACATCACGGTCGACAGCGGGCAGACCTGACCCTGGGTGCGATAGCGCTCGACGACCACGTCGCGCCACCGCCGCCACGCCGCCCACGACGTGAGCTGGCCGAGCTGCGGCTGCTGATCGCTGATGACGCGGGCCGCCTCCTGCTCGGCCACCGCGAGGAGCAGGTGGTCCTTGCCGCCGGGGAAGTAGTGGAAGAGTTGGCTCTTGGACGTTCCGGTGCGCGCCATCACGTCGTCGAGCGTGGTGGCCACCGCGCCGTTGACACGGATCTCCGCGGCCGCCCCGTCGATGATCCGCTGCCGCGTCGCGCGGCCCTTCGGGGTCAACTTCGGGACGTCGGACGTCGCCATGGCCGCGCCGTTTGGACTCACGAGTCCAGACGATACGCGGGTTCGTGGGGTGCGGGCTGCGGACGAGTTAACAAATGTCCTAGATTCTGATACGTGACTGCCTACGATTTCGCCCTTCTGGTGCTGCGTGTAGTGCTCGGCCTGACGATGGCCGCGCACGGCTACAACAAGTTCTTCGGCAAGGGCGGGATCGGTGGAACCGCGGGCTGGTTCGACAGCATGGGGATGAAACCGGGCATCTTCCACGCCCGCGTGGCGGCATCGACCGAGATGGCGGCGGGCCTGGGGCTCGCGGTCGGCCTGCTCACCCCGGTGCCCGCCGCCGGGTTCGTCGCGCTGATGTTCGTCGCGGCCTGGACGGTGCACCGGCACAACGGCTTCTTCATCGTCAAGGAGGGCTGGGAGTACAACCTGATCCTCGCCGTCGCTGCGGTGGCCATCGCCGGTACCGGCGCAGGCAGGTTCAGCCTGGACTACGCCCTGTTCCACGGCACTGCGCTGTGGTGCTACGTCCAGGGCTGGGGCGGGCTGGCGATCGCGGTGGTGCTCGGGCTCGCGGGCGGCATCGGCCAGCTGGCGATCTTCTACCGACCGCCCGCCAAGACCGAGACCTGACCGCGAGCAGACGCAAAGGTGCCGCGACACGCCGTGCTCAGGGCACATTTGCGTCTGCTCGCGCTGGGAAAGTGACCCAGCACATCTAGAACACGTTCTAGTCTGGCCCGCATGGGATTTCTCAAGCCCGATCTACCGGTGGTCGACTTCGCCGAATGGAGCAAGGGCACGCGCGCCGAGAGGATCCGCCCGCTCGCCGGCCACTGGGCCGAGGTCGGGTTCGGCACCCCGGTCGTCCTGCACCTCTTCTACGTCGTCAAGATCCTGCTGTACGTCCTGGGCGGCTGGGCGTTCGCCCTCGCCACCAAGGGCATCGACGGTTTCGCCAACGTCGCGGCCTGGTACGACGAGCCGATCGTGTTCCAGAAGGTCGTGCTCTACACGATGCTGTTCGAGGTGGTCGGCCTCGGCTGCGGCTTCGGTCCGCTCAACAACCGGTTCTTCCCGCCGATGGGTTCGATCCTCTACTGGCTGCGGCCAGGCACCATCCGGCTGCCACCGTGGCCCGACCGCATCCCGCTGACCCGCGGCACGGCCCGCACCCCGATCGACGCGCTGCTCTACGGTGCGCTGCTGGTGGTGCTCTTGGTCGCCTTGTTCTCGGACGGCACCGGACCGATCGCCGCGCTGGGCACGACGGTCGGCGTGTTGCCGATGTGGCAGATCTGGACGATCCTCGGTCTGCTCGCCGTCGCGGGCCTGCGCGACAAGGTGATCTTCCTGGCCGCCCGCGGCGAGGTGTACGCGTCGTTCACCGTGGCCTTCCTGTTCGGCGGCGTCGACATGATCATCGCCGCGAAGCTGGTGTGCGTGGTCATCTGGATCGGGGCAGCCACCTCGAAGCTCAACAAGCACTTTCCGTTCGTCATCTCGACGATGATGTCGAACAGCCCACTGGTGCGGACCAAGGCGTTCAAACGCGCGTTCTTCGAGAAGTTCCCCGACGATCTGCGACCGGGTCGGGTGTCGCGGTTCGTCGCGCACTTCAGCACGGCCATCGAGGGTTTGGTGCCGATCGTGCTGTTCTTCTCGCACGGCGGCTGGCCGACGGCGATCGCCGCGTTCGTGATGCTGTGCTTCCACTTCGGCATCCTGTCGTCGATCCCGATGGGGGTGCCGCTGGAGTGGAACGTCTTCATGATGTTCAGCGTGCTGGCGTTGTTCGTCGGCCACGCGGGCATCGGTATCGGGGATCTCACCAGCCCACTGCCGATCGTGCTGTTCATCGTCGTCGCGGGCACCGTCGTGCTGGGAAACCTGTTCCCGCGCAAGATCTCCTTCCTTCCCGGTATGCGCTACTACGCAGGCAACTGGGACACCACCCAGTGGTGCATGAAGCCCTCGGCGGAGGAGAAGATCACCGCGGGTCTGGTGGCGATCGCGAGCATGCCGCAGTCCCAGGTCGAGAGGATTTACGGCAGTCCGGAGCAGGCGCTGGTCATGCTGCACTCGGGCTACGCCTTCCGCGCCATGAACACCCACGGCCGGGCGCTCTTCACACTCGTGCACCGGGCCATGGCGGACGGCGACGAGGCCGACTACGTGGTGACCGAGGGTGAGCGGCTCTGCAGCACCGCGGTCGGCTGGAACTTCGGTGACGGCCACATGCACAACGAACAGTTGATCGCCGCGATGCAGGAGCGGTGCCACTTCGAGCCGGGTGAGGTGCGGGTGGTGCTGCTCGACGCGCAGCCGATCCACAAGCAGCAGCAGGCCTACCGGCTCGTCGACGCCGCCACCGGCGAGTTCGAACGCGGTTACGTGCGAGTGGCGGACATGGTGACCCGCCAGCCGTGGGCCGACGACGTACCGGTCCACGTGACGTGGTCGGCAGGCACCGTCACCTCATGACGTCGCGGACCTTGACGTCCTCGAGGCCCTTCAGCAGGAGGTCGCGCGCGGTGTCCAGATGCCTGCGCCAGTGCGCCTCCGCGCCTGCGCCGTCACCCGCGCGCAGCAGCGTCATCAGCCGTCGGTAGGACCGCGTCAGCTTGTCGTAGTCGGTCTTGGACACCTCGTGGTGTTCCTTGATGGCGAACGCCGTGTGCCGCACCGTGATCTCGTGCAGCATGCCCGCGATGATCGTCAGCGTGGCGTTGCCCGACAGCTCGACCATCCGGCGGTGGAACTCGCCGGTGGTCTCGGCCAGCCGGCCCGACTGCCAGCCCGCCGGGACGTCATCGGCGAGCATCGCCTCGAGTTCGTCCAGAGCCGCCGGCGACGCCGTCTCGGCGAGCAGTCGCACGGCGATCGGTTCGATGCCCGACCGCGCGACCATCAGATCCGCGATCGTCGCGCCGGAGAGTTCGAGGAGAAGGCCGGCGGGCCGCGCGACGATCTCCGGCCCTGGGACCCGGACCCTGGCTCCCGTGCGGGAACCGCGTCGCACCTCGACCAGCCGTTCGGACTCCAGCACCCGCACCGCTTCGCGCAGCGTCGGGCGGCTGACGCCGAAGTGGGCCATCAGCTCGGCCTCGTTGGGGAGGAAGTCGCCTTCCTTGAGCTGTCCGTCGACGACCATCCGACGCAGGGTTCCCGCGACCAGTTCGGCCGTCTTGGGGGAGCGGATCGCCGTGTCCCCGCGCTGCGCGACGGCATCCGGCCCCATCATGGGTGCCAAAGGCGTGGTGCGAGCCACGGAGTCTCCCGATTCGATCCGTCCGGCGGACGCCGGTTGTTCAACTCAGTAAACCATGTGGGGCGCTGAAGCCGCCGGATACGGGCTGTGATCTACCAACCAGGTGGTTGACCTAGTAAACCTACTGCTCTACTTTCGGTATACCCAACATTCGGTTGCAACACGACACCATCCCCACTTCAAAGGAGAAGACCCATGGCTGAAGCCGTCATCGTAGAAGCCGTCCGATCGCCGGTCGGCAAGCGCAACGGCGGGCTGTCCGGCGTACACCCCGGCGATCTGTCCGCGCAGGTGCTCAACGGACTGGTCCAACGCGCGGGCATCGATCCGGAGCTCGTCGACGACGTCATCTGGGGCTGCGTCATGCAGGCCGGTGAACAGGCCCTCGACATCGCGCGCACCGCGGTGCTTGCGGCGGGTTGGCCCGAGAGCGTGCCAGGCGTCACCGTCGACCGCCAGTGCGGGTCCAGCCAGCAGTCGGTGCACTTCGCCGCGGCGGGCGTCGTCGCGGGTCACTACGACGTCGTCGTGGCCGGAGGCGTCGAATCGATGTCGCGCACCCCGATGGGCGCGTCGCTCGCCAACGGCGGCCACCCGTACCCCGAGGCGTTCCGCGCCCGCTACAGCCAGACCCCCAACCAGGGCACCGGCGCCGAGATGATCGCCGAGCAGTGGGGCTTCGATCGCACGGCGCTCGACCAGTTCTCCCTCGGTTCGCACGAAAAGGCCGCCGCCGCACAGGATTCCGGTGCGTTCGATGACCAGATCGTGGCCATCAAGGACCAGGAGGGCAACCCCGTTCTCAAGGACGAGGGCATCCGCCGCGGCGGCACGGTCGAGAAGATGGCCACCATCAAGCCGGCCTTCAAGGAAGACGGTGTCATCCACGCGGGCAATGCCTCCCAGATCTCCGACGGCTCGGCCGCGCTGCTGTTCATGTCCGCGGAGAAGGCGAAGTCGTTGGGCCTCAAGCCCATCGCCAAGGTGCACACCGCGGTGCTGGCCGGTGCGGATCCGGTCATCATGCTCACCGCTCCCATCCCGGCCACGCAGAAGGCGCTCAAGCGCTCGGGCCTCTCGCTCGACGAGATCGGCGTCTTCGAGGTCAACGAGGCATTCGCCCCGGTGCCGCTGGCCTGGCTCAAGGACATCGGCGCCGACGAGAAGAAGCTGAACCCCAACGGGGGCGCGATCGCGCTGGGCCACCCGCTCGGCGGCTCCGGTGCCAGGATCATGACGACGATGCTCTATCACATGCGGGACAAGGGAATTCAGTACGGACTGCAGACCATGTGCGAAGGCGGGGGGCAGGCCAACGCCACCATCCTCGAGCTGCTGTGATCGATGGTCCGACTCCTCCTACGTCGTCGGCGAACGTGACGGCTGAACCCCAGGTCGATGCACCCGCCGCTCTCACCGAGCGGCGGGGCAACGTCCTGCTCATCACGCTGAACCGGCCCGAGGCGCGCAACGCGGTCAACGCCGCCGTCAGCATCGGCGTCGGCGATGCGCTCCACGTAGCTCAGCACGACCCGGAGGTCCGGGCCGTCGTGATCACCGGCGCGGGCCAGTCCTTCTGCGCGGGAGCCGATCTCAAGGCGATCTCGCGGCGGGAGAACCTCTACCACCCCGAGCACGGGGAGTGGGGCTTCGCCGGCTACGTACAGCACGTCATCGACAAGCCCACCATCGCGGCGGTCAACGGCACCGCGCTGGGCGGTGGCACCGAGCTGGCGTTGGCCAGCGACCTCGTCGTCGCCGAGGAACGCACCAAGTTCGGCCTGCCCGAGGTCAAGCGCGGCCTGATCGCCGCGGCGGGCGGTGTCTTCCGCATCGTCGACCAGCTGCCACGCAAGGTCGCCATGGAGCTGATCTTCACCGGTGAGCCCATGTCGGCGCAGGACGCGCTGAAGTGGGGGCTGATCAATCAGGTCGTGCCCGACGGCACCGTCGTGGAAGCGGCCCTGGCCCTGGCCGAACGCATCACCGTCAACGCCCCGCTGGCGGTGTGGGCGAGCAAGCGGGTGGCCGTCGGTGTCGATGACGGCGTCATCGCCGGTGACGAGATCGGCTGGACGAGGACCATGCGGGAGATGGGCGCAGTGTTGCGCTCGGAGGACGCCAAGGAAGGACCACTGGCCTTCGCGCAGAAGCGTCAGCCGGTGTGGACGGCAAAGTAGGCAAGGGATTCGCATGAAACGACTGGTATTCGAAGACGAGCACGAGCAGCTGCGGGCAACCGCTCGCCAATTCCTGGAGAAGGAGTGCGCGCCCTACGCGGAGAAGTGGGCGAGCGAGCGTCTCGTCGACCGCGAATCATACGTCGCCGCAGGAAAATACGGTCTGATCGGGTTCAACCTGCCCGAGAAGTTCGGCGGGGGCGGTGTCGACGACTTCCGGTTCAACGCCGTGATCGTCGAGGAGTTCGCCCGCTATGGTGCCGCCACGCCAGGGCTGAGTCTGCAGAACGACATCGTCGGCCCGTACTTCGTGAACCTCGCCAACGAGGAGCAGCAGGAGCGGTGGCTGCCGGGTTACATCACCGGTGAGCTGATCGGCGCCGTCGCGATGACAGAACCCGGCGCCGGCAGCGACCTCGCAGGGATCAAGACCTCGGCGGTCCGCGATGGAGACGACTGGATCCTCAACGGCTCCAAGACGTTCATCTCCGCGGGCATCAACTCCGATCTGGTCGTCGTCGTGGCCCGCACCAACCCGGACGCCGGGCACAAGGGTTTCTCCCTTCTGGTCGTCGAGCGCGGCATGGAGGGTTTCACGCGCGGCCGCAAGCTCGACAAGATGGGCCTGCACTTCGCCGACACGGCAGAACTGAACTTCGAGAACGTCAGGGTGCCTGGGGCGAATCTGCTGGGCGAGGAAGGCAAGGGCTTCTACCACCTGATGACCAACCTCCCGTCGGAGCGGCTGTCCATCGGCATCGCGGCGATCGCCGGTGCGCGCGCCACGTTCAGCGAAACCCTACAATACGTCAAGGACCGCAAGGCCTTTGGGCAACCGATCGGCAGCTTCCAGCACAACCGGTTCGTGATGGCCGAGCTGGACACCGAGCTCGAGATCGGCGAGCAGTACATCGACCGCTGCCTGCGCGCGGCCGTGGACGGTGAGCTGACCGCGGTTGAGGCCTCGAAGGCCAAGTGGTGGTGCACCGAGCTCAACAAGAGGGTGGTCGATGCGTGCGTGCAGCTGCACGGCGGTTACGGCTACATGAACGAGTACAAGGTCGCCCGCGATTACGTCGACGTGCGCATCCAGACGATCTTCGGTGGCACCACCGAGATCATGAAGGAGATCATCGGCCGCGATCTTGGCCTATGAGCCGGCGTGGCCTGTAGCCCAACCGAATTCGGCGCGCCAACCAAGGGTCGCGCCGATTCGTGTCGTGGGGAGGTTATCCCGCAGGCGCCGCCTCGGCCGCCGTCGTCGTGGGGCTTGCCGGTGTAGCCGGCTTACCGGTGTTGCTGAACGACGTCTGCGGCGTGATGGGCGCCGGCGGCTCGTCGGGGTTCAGCACGGTGTCGATGATGTAGATCTGCGCGTTGCTGGCCTGGATGCCGCCGCAGATCACCTTGGCGGTGTCGTTGACCTTGATGTCACCGTCCTTGCCGGTGACCTTGACCTCGGCGCCCTGCTGGGTGGGCCGCTGACCCGCCACGTCGCCGGGGCCGAGCAGGCCGAGGAACGCGTGGTAGTAGTCCAGCTTGGTCAGCGCGGCCGGATCGGTCTTCAGCGTCTCGAGCTCGGCGGGATCCAGCTTGGCGAAGGCGTCGTTGTTCGGGGCGAAGATGACGTACGGGCCGTTCTCGATGACCGGCACGATGTTCACGGCCGGGTTGAGACCGCCGTTGATCGCGGAGGTGAAAGTGCTCAGCGACGGGATCTTGGCCAGCACCTGCCCGACGGGCAGCTTGGCCAGCGTCTCCTTCGTGGCGCCGCTCGGGGCCAGCTCGGCGCGCACAGGGTCGCAGTTGCCCTGCCAGTCCGGCACCGGCGCCGCGGCGGGGGTCGTGGTGTCCGTGGGCGGGTCGGCCTGCGCGGTGATCGCCAATGGCACCGAGACGGCGATCGCGGCGATCGCGGCGGAAACTCCTATGGCTCGGCTGGTGCGAGTCTTCACTTTCGGCTCCTCAACGTGTTTGATCGCGTCGCCCAGAGCCCGACTCTCGTGCGACGCCTGGGGAAGCGTAAAGGCTGGGATCACGAATCGGCAAAGCCAAGCTTGTGCGCGACCTGCGCCTAAGTGACGCTGACCTGTGCTTTTCGTACGTTCAGACAGAGTATTGCGGCAACGCCACACAACCCCGAAGCGAGGTAGAACGCGAGGTTGTAGCTGCCCTGCAGATCGCGCAACCAGCCGGCGCCGGCGGCGGCCACCGCCGCACCCAGTTGATGCGAGGCGAACACCCAGCCGAACACCACCGGCGTGCGGGCACCGAAGTAGCCGCGGCACAGCACGATGGTCGGCGGCACGGTGGCCACCCAGTCCAGCCCGTAGAAGATGACGAAGACCCAGGTGCTGGGCTCGGCCTGCGGAGACAGCAGCGACGGCAGGAGCAGCAGGGAGATCCCTCGCCCCGTGTAGTAGACGACGAGCAGCAACCGCGGGTCCACGCGGTCGGTCAACCAGCCTGAGAAGATCGTGCCTGCGACGTCGAGGATGCCGATCGTCGCCAGCAGACCGGCGGCCACCGTGGTGGGCATGCCGTGGTCGTTGGCGGCCGGGATGAAGTGGGTACCGATGAGGCCGTTGGTGGTCATTCCGCAGATGGCGAAGCTCCCGGCGAGTAGCCAGAACGCCGGCACCCGCATACCGATGCGAAGGCCGTCGAAGGCCGCGCGGAAACTGCCCGCGGGCACCACCTCCGGG
>JAOPUT010000179.1 GCA_025963385.1 Mycobacterium sp. | reverse complement strand
CCGAGCATCCGCACCAACAAATCCTGGACGAGTTGGAAACCCGCGATCGGCCTGCCGAACTGCTCACGGGAAACGGCGTACTCCAGCGCATTCTCGTATGCCCCTCGGGCGCAGCCGACCGCCATCCAGGCGACGCCTGCGCGAGTCATGCGCAGCACTTCGGCCGTGTCGCGGAACGAGTTGGCATTCGCCAGCCGTTCGGCTTCGTCGACCCGCACGTCCTCCAGCGTGATCACCGCGTTCTGCACGATGCGCAACGCGATCTTGTCTTCAAGCTTGACCGTCGAGAACCCGGGGGTGTCGTTCGCGACGACGAATCCCTTGACCTGTCCGTCGGCGATGTCCCTGGCCCATATCACGGTGAGGTCGCCGAAGGTGGCGTTGCCGATCCATTTCTTCTGCCCGTTGAGGATCCACGAATCGCCGTCTCGTCGAGCGGTAGTCAACAACCCACGCGAGGCACCCGAGCCGACATCCGGCTCGGTCAGCCCGAACGATCCGATCTTGTCGCATCGAGCCATGTCCGGCAGATATCGTTGCTTCTGTTCGTCGTTGCCGCACAGATATATCGAGCCCATCGATAGCCCGCCGTGCACCCCCGCGAACGTGGCGATCGACGGGTCGGTGCGGGCGAGTTCCATCGCCACCATGCCATCGAGAAGAAACGATCCTCCGGGGCAGCCGAACCCGTGATACGGCAGTCCAGCCAACCCGAGCTGCCGAAAGCCCGGCACGATTTCGAAAGGAAAGCTCCCCCGCTGCCAATGCTCATTGATACTCGGCTCGACCTCAGACTTCATGAACTCCCGGACACGGTGCAGGAAGTCCCGTTCGTCGTCTCTCAACAGCGACTCGAGCGCGTAGAAGTCAGCGCTGTCGGTAGTGGTCGCGGTGCTCATCGGGGCTCCCTCAGTCCGGTTGATCTCTAAAACTCTCGATCACCGGCGCCAATTCGGCGGCATTGGTGATCAGGTCGACGTGACCGCCAGGATGCATGTGCACAGTCGCATGCGGCAGCAACCGCGCCATGATCTTGGCGTTCACCACGGGGATGATCGGGTCGTCAAGTCCCGCGACTATCAGCGTCTGCTGGCGGATCAGCGGCAGGGTGAAGAGGCTGGTCCACACCGCCCCCGCAAGCAGTTGGTGCAGGTATCCCACTCGGGAACCGGCCATCAGCTGGCGGTCGAACAACTGCTTGACGAGGGTCGGGTCGGTGCGGACCGTGCCGCCGTACAGCGCACCCGCGATCACGGCAGCGTAGTCGTGGTCCAAGAAACGACGCGGGGTCAGCATCTTCGCCAACACCCTCGGCCCCCCAGGAACCATCAGAGCACCTGTGCCAGTGGACACCAGGATCAACCGTCGGCAGCTACGGGGGTTCTGAAACGCGAACTGCTGGGCCAGCGCACCGCCCCACGAAAATCCGAGGACGTCTACCTTGCTGCCGAATCCAAGCTTCTTGAGCAGCTGACCAAGTACGACGGCCAAGTACGGAAACCCATACGGCAGCGGAGAATTCGGTGAGCCACCGCTGCCTGGCACGTCGAAACGCACCACGGTCGTATCGGGATCCAAACACCCCTCGAGCGGATCGAGCACTTCGAGGCTGGCACCGATGCCGTTACACAGCACCAGCGGCACGCCGGTACCGTTGCGGACTTTCACCCGGATCTGCTGGCCGAGCACCGGAATCAGGCTCTCCATGCTCGACCTCTCTGCGGCCGCGGCGGTCATGGGTACAAGACGATGACGTCAGCGACACACGCGGGGCGCGCTTCCCCGTCGATTTCATACGTCAGCTTGAACACCGATTCGACGCCCGAGGTCTTCTGCTGTGCGCTTGCTACGGAGACAACGGCACGGACCTGGGAACCGACCCGCACGGGCGCTGGAAATCTCACCTTGTTCAAGCCGTAGTTCAGCGCCGCGGTGAGCTCGCGAATCTCCAACACCTGTGCGATCACCACCGGCGTGAGCGACAACGTCAGATAACCGTGGGCAATGGTGCCCTTGTACGGACCCTTCGCCGCGCGGTCGGCATCGGTGTGGATCCATTGCCGATCCCCTGTCGCGTCGGCGAACAGGTCCACCTGTTGCTGCGTGACCTTGATCCATTCGGTCGTGCCGAGACTCTTCCCGACCAAGTCGAGCAGGTCGGCCGGCTGTTCGAGAACAGTCGTCATGTAAACCCTTTCATCAGGGGAACCTGGCTACTGTTCCCGCACGTAGCTGCCCGGGGCGGGTTCGAGCGGGGGCATGCCCGCGCCGCCGAGGGTGTCCGGGGCGTCCTTCTTCTTGCCGCTGCGCTCACCGAGCCAGCCGACGAAGTCCGGCCACCAGGAATCTGCGTGTTGCTCCGCTGACTCCACCCAGAACGCCGGTTCGGGCTCGTCCACGTCGGCGATTTGGTAGCTCGCCCTTGGATTTCCAGGCGGGTTGACCAGCGAAGCGATATGACCGCTCGACGACAGCACGAAACGCGCCTCCTTGACGCCCAGCAGCCTTGCACTGCGGTAGCAGGCCTGCCACGGCGAGATGTGGTCGGCCACCCCAGCAACCACGTAGGCGTCGGTGGTCAGTTGGTTGAGATCAACCGGTGTGCCGAGCATCTCGACGGCACCCGGCGTCACGAGAGAGTTGTGCAGTCCGGTCGTGATCATGTCGCGATGCAGCGCCGCCGCCATCCGGGTGGTGTCAGCGTTCCAGAACAGCACATCGAAGGCCGCAGGTGACTTGCCCTCGACGTAGTTGTTGACCCAATAGCGCCACACCAGGTCCGTCGGTCGCAGCCACGCGAACACCTCGGCGAGCGACCGGCCGTCCAGGTAGCCCTTCTGTGCCGACAGCGCGATCGCGATGTTGGCGGCCTCCTCGTCGATGGCGGCAGAGGCGAACCCTGCCTTCCTTTGGTCCAGTACCGTCACCATCAGCGTCAGCCCCGCAAGCCGGTGGCCCTCGCCAATGGCATTGAGATGCGCTGCGGTCATCGACGCAAGGATCCCGCCCGAGCATGATGCCTGTAGGTGGGTGCGGTCTGTCTGGGTGATCTTCTCGACTGCGTCCAGCGCGTTGAGGATCGCTTGGCCGTACGTATCGAATCCCCAATTTCTGTTCTCTGCAGTGGGATTGCGCCACGAGATGGTGAAGACCTGCACGCCTTGTCGAACGAAGTACTCGATCATGCTCCGGCCCGGTGCGATGTCCATGATGTAGAACTTGTTGATCACGGGCGGCACCATCAGCAGCGGTACCGCGTACACCTTGTCGGTCTGCGGCGCGTACTGGATCAGCTCGAACTCCTCGGTCCGGTAGACCACCGATCCCGGGGTGGCCGCGATCGACTCGCCGAGCGTGAACGCATCAGAGTCCACCATCGATGGCACGCGGGGCGCCGACAGCATGTCCGAGATGAAGTGACGCACGCCGCGGACCGCGCTCTGTCCGCCCGTGTCGATCAGTGCCTTCCAGCCCAACGGGTTGATAACGGGGTTGTTGCTTGGTGCCAGCCCCTCGGTCAGCACGTCCAACACGAACCGGATCCGCTCCGCGTCGCGCCAATCGAGATCTGCATCCGCGAAGAGCTGGTTCACCGTGTTGTTGGCAGCAAGGTAGGCCTGCATCGTGCGATGGAGTAGCGGGTTGCCACGCCAGGCGGGGTCGGCAAACCTCCTGTCCCCCTTGGCGGGCGCCACATCGGACCGTCCTTCGGCGATCGAAAGCAGCTCGTGGCCCAGCGATCCGGCGCGCGACGCCACCGTGCGGGGCTGCTTCGCGAGGCTGAGCGCGAATCTGCTCCACGACGTGTTCGGCATCATCCGGTCCGCCATGCCGACGGCCGAGCTGGTCAACAACAGATCCAACGGTGCGGCGAGCTCGTCTGCACTCTTAGTGGTCCTAGCTACCACGCTGACTATTCCTCCTCGAATGGTGGCGGTACTACTTGGCGGCGCAACAGCTTTCCGGTCGGGCCGGTGGGAAGGCGGTCCACGAACCAGACCCGGCGCGGGTACTTGTACGCGGCAACGCGACCCTTGACGAACTGGCGCAGCTCATCGGCTTCCGCGGTGGCTCCGTCCTTCAACACGACAGCGGCCCCGACCTCCTCCCCGAGGGAGTCGTGGGGAATGCCGATCACCGCGACTTGGGCGACCCCGGGATGCTCGTGCAGCACTTCTTCGATTTCCCGCGGATACACGTTGTACCCCCCACGAATGATCAGGTCCTTCTTCCGATCGACGATCCAGTAGTAACCGTCCTCGTCGACGACGGCGATGTCACCGGTCGCGAACCAACCATCCGTGATCGCCGCGTCGGTGGCCTCAGGCAGGTTCCAGTAGCCCTTCATCACGTTGGGGCCCTTGACCTGAATCTCGCCCGGGCTCCCGCTCGGAACGACGTTCCCGTTGTCGTCGACGAGGCGGAGCTGCACCCCTTCGATGGGTGTGCCGATCGAGCCCGGCCGGCGCTCGGCATCGGGATGGTTGAACGTTGTGACTGGCGACGTCTCGGACAGGCCGTACCCCTCGAGGATGATCGTGTCGAACGTCTTCTCGAAATCGTCGAGGACAGCGACGGGTAGCGCGGCGCCACCAGACACGCAGGTGCGCAGTGTCGCCGTTGCATCGGACGGGAATTGCTCGGCAACTGACAGCAGTGCCGTGTACATCGTGGGCACTGCCTCCAGCACCGTCACCCGGTCGCGTCGAATCCGCTCGATCGCCCTGGCCGGATCGAAGCGGGCCACCAACGAGAGGCCGGCACCGGCGGCGATCGCGGCGTTCATCGCGCATGTCATGCCGAACACGTGAAACAGCGGCAAACAGGCGAGCACCACGTCTTCCTCGGTCAGTTTCAGCAGGCGCCTCACGACGACTTCCTGATTGATTCCAAGGCTCCCGTGGGTCAGTTCTGCGCCCTTCGGCGTGCCAGTGGTGCCAGACGTATGCAGCACGACCGCGGTGTCGGACGCGCTGCGCTCGACCGGCCGACCGAACTCGGGCAGGCCGGCTGTCAGTCGCGCGAGTCGGGCATCGTCTACCAGCCACACCTTCGAGCCCGCGCTGTCGGCACCTTGCGCCGCCGCGGCCGCAAACGCCGGGGTGCCGATCAGCGCCTTGGCGCCGGTGTTGGACAGGTAGAAATCGACCTCGCGGGCTTGCATCAGTGGGTTCATCGGCACCGCAATGCCGCCCAGCCGCCAGATGCCGTAGTAGGCGACCGGAGCCGCCGAGATATTCGGCAGCATTACGCCGACCCGGTCCCCCACACCGATGCCTTCGCGGTCGAGAAATGTCGCCAATTGTGACGCAGCGGCATCCAGCTCGGAGTAGGTCATCACGGCGTCGTCGGAGATGGCGGCTGTCCGGTCGGGGTTACGCCGCGTGGTCGCAACAAGATTCAGCGCAAGATTCGACATGTCGGCTCCGTCTCAGCCAGCTTGGCTTACCAATCAATCCTGCCGATTGCTCGAAGACAGAGCATTGTTCGGCGCTACACCGGGTCCCGGGCGACGTTGTACCCGCACACAACGACAGGCGTCGCGCTCAGCGTGAGAATTGACTTCCGCCGACCATCAATCGAGTTGTTTGGAGCAGCCATGGCTACCGAGACGCACCAGACCCAACCGAGGCCATCGGGCCTATTCCACGATGCTGTCGACGAATTCGCGTCGACGACGAAACACTGGTGGCTGCTGCTGGTGACGGGCGTCGCGTGGGTGGTCATCGCGATCCTGATCCTTCGCTTCGACTACACCACCGTCGCCGCCATTGCCGTGCTCTTCGGTGTCTTCTGTTTCGCCGCCGCAGCCAACGAAGTGATGGTGAGCGCGGTGACGTCGTCGCGCGGCTGGCGAATACTGCACTGGTTGCTCGCAGTGCTGTTCATCGTCGTCGGTGTATTCGCGTTCTTCCGACCCGGAGACACGTTCGTCGGCTTGGCGGCGGTGATGAGTTTTTACTTCGTGTTCCGCGGCTCGTTCGACATCGCGACGTCGTTGGCCGCGAGCAGGGTGCCGGGGTGGTGGGTGCTGTTGCTCGTCGGCATCGCCGAAATCGCGCTTGGCTTCTGGGCCGCGGGATCCTGGAACGCGTCCGTCGTGGTGTTGGTCTCGTGGGTGGCAGCGGGGGCTCTCATCCACGGCATCGGCCAGATCGCATCGGCGTTCCTCGTCCGGAAGGTGGGCCACGGTGCGGCCGCACTCGACGGGCAACACGCAGGCGCGGCAGCAAACTGATTCGCCCAATGACTACCTGGGGCGAGGATCTGGGCCGTCTGATTCCACGTCGGCTTCTGAAGACTGACCAGATTCACCATCCGGCCGTCCTTCAGGAGGCGGTCAAGCGGAACAAGAGTGTTGAGCTGCGGATAGCGGATGCGATCACCACTTTCGCGGGATCGATGAGCTTCGTGTGGTTACACGCCGTACTTTTCGCGGTGTGGATGGTGTTCCTGGAGCGCAGTCCGTGGCCCACGTTGACGTTGGTGGTCTCGCTCGAGGCGATCTTCCTGTCAACGTTCGTGATGATCGGTCAGAATCGCCAGGCCGCCTTCCAGCAGGCCAAGGCGGACCATGATTTCGGGGCACAGGAGCTCGAACTGAAGACCAATACCGAGTTGACTCGCCAGATTCACGTGCTGACAACGGAATTGCACAAACGCCTCATCGGGCCTGAGGTGGCCGGCCGAGGTTCTCCGCCTCCCACATGAGGCGCCGATGAACCTCGAATGCCAAACACAGTTCGGCGACGTCGCGAGGTCGCCCTAGAGAACGGCCGGTTCGTTGCTCAATACGGTGTAGTCGATAGCGGACGGTGTTGGGATGGCAGAAAAGCAATTCGCCTACGGTGCGCAAGGATCCGTCGTTCTCCAGCCACACCCTGAACGTCTCGAAGAGAACCTCGCGCTCTTCGGGGGTGAGTTCGGCGAAACACTCGATCGTGGGAGCCACCAATTTCACCATCACCTCGGGAGCGCTGACCGCCGCGGTGCCAAGGATCGAGCCATCGAACAGCATGACGCGCAGCCCGTCGTCCGGACGTCCGCGCAGCGTCACCCTGGCATAGCGCAGCGCTTGGGCGGTGTCGCGCAGATCGTCGAACTGCGCACTCACTCCGACACGCTTGCTCGCCATCCGCGACACCAACGCCAGCACGTTGGCCAGCTGCTTGTCGTTCTTCACATGCACGATTCCAACGTGCATGTCGGGCAACAACTGCCAGGCGGAGAACACGTCCATGCTGCGCAACTTCGATTCGATTCCGGGCAGGGCTTCGGTGCCGACGCTGGATTCGGCGGCGATCACGACATACGGACCGTGTGCGGGCAACCGAAGACAATCGGCGGCCTCCCATATGCTCCACTGTTCGAACAGCCGTCCGTGCAGAAGCGAGTCAATGAGAATGTCACGTTCGGATTCATCGCCGATCAGCCTGCGGCTCTGCTCGTCGCGGTAGGCGGCGGTCATGGCTGCGGTGAAGAAGTCCTGGGCGGCAAGAATTTTCGTCGTCAACACCCGAACAGCATCTCCGTTCGCCTGAGCCCGGCCCGTCAGTTCCTTCAACGCAGCGTCGGAGATCGCGCGGAATGCGACTCGGTATGCCTCCATCACCGATGCGAGCGGAACGCCGTCGCGTGCCCGTTCGATCCCCAAGGCGACGGCTGGAGCCGGGTCAAACTCGGTGTCGGCGGCGAGCGCACCAAGCACCGACCGAAGATTCGTCGCGCAGCCATGGACAACGGACTCGAAAGGCACAGGTGCGGTGGAGTTGTAGAGGCTGACCTCTCGGGTGATCGCATCGGCGAGCGCGGTCGCGAGTTCGTCGGTTCGCGCGTAGAGCGCCTTCGCAACCTCGGCGACTTGGCGGCCCACCACTTCCGTGTTCATGCGTGGAAGGTTAGGTTCCACCGACGTCGTCGCCATTGTCCTCTGCCAACGAAAACCGCCGCGGTCGTTGTAGGCCCGAGATGACCGGATCGACCGGGCTAGGGCCCGTCCGACCGGAGCACGGCCGTTCCGTACCACTGGCACGCCAGCAGGGCGAGCTCGACGTCAAGACGGTCTTCATCGATCGGCCTGCCCAACCTGACGACCGCCCGACCGATCCGGTATTTCACGGTATTGAAGTGCAGGTCCAGTTCCTCGGCCGCTTGTTTGTAGCTCCCCCCGCAGCGAAGGAAGACCCTCAGCGTCTCGCGCAGCCAGGCGTCGTTCTCGGTATCCATCGACAACTCACCGAGCACTTGGATCACCCAGACTCGGGCCGCACCCAGGTCGCCGCCGAGCAGTGCAGCCGCCGACAAGCCAGGATCCGACGCCGCGATCACCTTCGCCGCGTTGGCACCTCCCGCGACCGCGACCGCCCTTGCCGCCTGTGCTTCACGATACGACTGGCGGAATCCGTCGACGCCACACGCCACCGTGCCAATTGCCACGCGCGGCGGATCGGCGCGCTTGCCTGCGAACTGGCGGACCGTTTCAACCGCATTGGCGGGCGCAGAACGGTACGGAAGCCAGCCCCAGGCGGTGGTCCGATCACCGGCAGCGAACAGCGGGTTCGATCCGACGTCGGTGGCCTGGCCGAGCTCACGAAGAAAGCGTTGCAGCCTATCGAGTTCGTCACCGCTGGCGCCCTCGTCGGAATACCACATCACGACCGCCAGGTGGTGCCACCGCAACGGATAGCGGATCGAGTCACTCGTCGCGTCGATGTCGACTTTGACCTTCCCGGCCACGACCTCCCGGACTCGCAGCGCACGGATGCTGTTCCGGTTCTCCAGCCACCGTTCGCGCTCTTCCTCGTAGACGGCGACGACCTGTTGCGAGATCCAGTCGATGTACTCGAAGAGCGTGGTGGTGATCGCCTCCAGCGCGGCGAGGCGGGTGACGGGAGAGATGTCGGCGTCGCGCACCGCCTGGAACACCAGGTCGTTCATTCGGCGCTGACCCAGCCGATAGGCCCTGACGAGGGCATTGACCGGCACGCCGTGTTGGGCGAGGCGGCGGGCATACTCCAGCGCGGCGGTCGGCGCCTCGACGCGCTCCACCGCGATGTCGTGACGCAGCGCGTGCAGAAGGGTGTCGACGTTGCCTTCGACGCTGGCGCCCAACAGCTCGATGGTGCGGGCGTCGCCGCGCAGTTCGGGGATCGCATCCTCGAGCGCGCCACGGATGAATGCGGACAGTTCGACGATGCGGTCGTTCATCTTCGTGGCGGTCTCCGCCACGAAGCGGCTGACATCCTGCTCGTTCACCACATCCGGCCTCGGCACCCTTTGACGGTAGATCTTTCCGCTGCCACTGGTTGCTCATTTGGGTCGGCGGCCTTGTCCCCGGAAGACAACACCTTCTTGGTTCTTCATCCGTTGGCGACGGTGCCCCCAAAGCGACGGATTTCTAGCGTCCTACCCAACCAAAACACCATTGCCACCGAGGAGCGCACATGAACCTATCGGCACTTCCCGACCAGCGCGCCGCGGAAAACGCCCGCGGGTCCGCCGTTGCCGACGACAAGACCGACCTCGACAACGTCCAGTTCCTCGCCGCCGTCCAGCGCACCGCGGCGTCGTTGCGCGGCCATGGAGTGCAGGCCGGCGATGTCGTCGGCATCATGCTGCCCAACACCGCCAGCTTTGTCGTGTCATTGTTCGCGGCGTGGCGCCTCGGCGCGGCGGTCACCCCGATCAATCCGTCACTTCGGCCCGCGGAGGTCACCTACCAGGTCTCCGACGCCGACGCCAAAGTGCTGATCGTCGAGCAGACGCCCGGGTTCGACGCCGGCGTGGTGACAGTCGGGACCGACCTGCTCGACTGCGGCGAACCAACACCGGGCGCCGGTGCCCCGCACGACGCCGACGATGCACTCGCCTTGCTGATCTACACCAGCGGAACGACGGGGAGGCCGAAGGGCGTGATGCTCGATCACGCCAATCTCGTCGCGATGTGCAACGGGGTGATCGACGCGTTCAAGCTGACCGGTGCCGATCACAGCCTGCTGATCCTGCCGCTGTTCCACGTCAACGGAATCGTCGTCGGGACGCTCTCACCGCTGCTGGCAGGCGGCAGGGCGACCATCGCGGGCCGGTTCAGGCCCGAGTCGTTCTTCGACCGGATCGAGCAGAGTCACCCGACGTACTTCTCTGCCGTACCAACCATTTACACGATGCTGTGCGGCTTGCCCGCCAGCGTGAAGCCGGACACCTCGTCGGTGCGCTTTGCCATCTGTGGGGCGGCGCCGGCCAGCGTCGAGCTGCTGGAGGCGTTCGAATCCCGCTACGGCGTCCCGTTGATCGAGGGGTACGGGCTGTCGGAGGGGTCCTGCGCCAGCACGGTCAATCCGTTGGCCGGCGAGCGCAAGCCGGGCACGGTGGGAATACCGCTGCCGGGTCAGACGATCCGGATCGTCGACACCGCGGGGCGTCCGGTGCCCGACGGCGAGGCGGGCGAGGTCGTGATCAAGGGCGCCAACGTCATGCGGGGTTATCTCAACCGGGCCGAGGAGACAGCGAAGACCATCGTCGACGGGTGGCTCCACACCGGTGACGTCGGGTTGTTCGACGAGGACGGCTATCTGGTGCTCGTCGACCGCGCCAAGGACATGATCATCCGGGGCGGCGAGAACATCTACCCCCGCGAGATCGAGGCGGTCGCGCACCAGTTGCGTCAGATCGCCGAAGCCGCGGTCGTCGGCAGGACCAACGCGGTTTACGGCGAAGAGCCTGTGTTGTTCGTGTCGCTACACCCCCGGCAGGCACTCGACACTGACGAGATTCGTGGGTACCTCAGCGAATCGCTGTCGAAATACAAACTCCCGGTTGACATCACGATTCTCGAGGACCTGCCAAAGAACGCTGTCGGCAAGATCGACAAACCAGCGCTACGCAAACTGCTCGTCGAGACACATTGAGACACAAGACCCAATACGCACGAGGAGAGCTGATCATGGGATTCACCAAGCCCGACTTCCCGGATGTCGATCCGGACACTTTCATGACCAAACCGCTCATGGAGCGGATGCGGATCCTTGCCACCGACTGGGTGGACAACGGGTTCGGATCGCCGCGGATGGTGCACACCATCTACATCGGCAAACTCGTGTTCTTCTACGCGCTCGGCGGCATCCTGGTGGCGACACTGACGTCCGGGCTTCCGTTGCTTCCTGTTTCGCAATGGTGGAACCAGCCCATCGTCTACGAAAAGGCGGTGCTGTGGACCGTGTTACTGGAACTGATCGGCGTCGCCGGATCCTGGGGCCCGCTGGCGGGCAAGGTCAAGCCCATGACAGGTGGCATCCTGTTCTGGGCGCGGCCCGGCACCATCCGGTTGCGGCCGTGGACGTGGGTGCCATTCACCGGCGGCGATCGACGGACGTGGTTTGATGTCGGCCTGTACATCGCGCTGATGATCAGCGTCGCGGTCCCGCTGTTATCGCCTGGCATACAGAGTGATTCACTCTCTGCGGCGATGCCTGGCAACTCCTCGGGGCTGGTCGACCCAGCGCTGTTGATCGCGCCGATCACGCTGCTGGTGGTGATGGGGCTGCGGGACAAGATCGTCTTCCTGGCGGCCCGCGGCGAGCAGTACCTTCCCGCCCTGATCATGTTCGCCGTCTTCCCCTTCGTCAACATGATCATCGCGCTGAAGCTGTTGATCGTGGTGGTGTGGGTCGGTGCCGGGGTGTCGAAGTTGGGCCAGCATTTCACCAACGTCATCCCGCCGATGGTCAGCAACAGCCCGTTGATTCCGTTCAAATGGCTCAAGCGGGCGCACTACCGCGACTATCCCAACGATCTGCGGCCGTCGCACCTCGCTTCGTTCATGGCACACGTGCCGGGCAGTGTCGTGGAAATCCTCGCCCCCGTCGTGCTGCTCTTCTCGGCGAACAAGTGGGTGACGCTGGTCGCCGTGGTGATCATGGTGAGCTTCCACCTGTTCATCATCTCGACGTTTCCGCTGGCCGTGCCGCTGGAATGGAACGTGCTGTTCGCCTTTGCGACCGTCTTCCTGTTCCTCGGCTTCCCGGCCTGGAACGGCTACGCCGTCTGGGACATGTCACCGGCCTGGTTGGCGCTCGTGGTCGCCGCCGCGCTGCTGTTCTACCCGATCCTTGGCAACTTCCGGCCCGATAAGGTGTCGTTCCTGCCGTCGATGCGCCAATACGCAGGCAACTGGGCATCCGCGGTGTGGGCCTTCGCACCCGGTGCCGAAGCCAAACTGAACAACGTGACGCGAAGCGCCAAGAATCAGGTCGACCAGTTCGTCGACTTCGGCTACGAGCCGAAGTGGGCCGATGTGACGATGCAGCGTGTGATCTCGTGGCGCACGATGCACAGCCAGGGCCGTGGCCTGTTCTCGGTGCTGCTGAAGAGCCTGCCCGACGTCGACACCCGATCCGTTCGCGAGGGTGAGTTCGTCTGTAATTCGTTGATCGGGTTCAACTTCGGTGACGGTCACCTTCACGACGCGAACATGATCGCGGCCGTTCAGCGCGAAGCGGCGTTCGAGCCGGGCGAGCTCATCGTCGTCTGGGTCGAATCGCAGGCCTGGGGAAGCAAGATCCAGCGTTACCAAGTCATCGACGGCGCCCTCGGCGTAATCGAGCGCGGCTCATGGAAGGTCACCGACGCCGTGAAAGAACAGCCGTGGCTGCCTAATGGTCCGATCCCGACCGAGGTCTCGTGGTCGCTTTCCGACAGGAAGCCAGCCGATCACGGTCACGGGGCGTTGGCATGACACCCACCGCGATCGTCGTGGGGGCCGGGCCGAACGGCCTGGCCGCAGCGGTCGCACTCGCCAAGGCAGGTCTCCAGGTCACTGTGCTGGAAGCCGCAGACGAGATCGGCGGGGGCACGCGCACTAGCGAGGCGATCATCCCCGGGCTGTTGCACGACCACTGCTCCGCGATCCATCCGATGGCCGTCGGCTCGCAGTTCCTGTCCGGGCTTGATCTCGACCGTTACGGTCTGTCTTGGCGCCTTCCAGAGATCGACTGCGTCCACCCGCTCGACGGGGGTAGCGCCGGCGTGCTGTACCGCTCGGTCGACGCCACCGCGGATGGAATGCACGGCGCTGACGGCGCGCGGTGGCGCCGACTGTTCGGCCGGACATCAGCCAATTTCGATCGGCTGGCCGAGGACATCATGGGTCCCCTGGTGCGGGTGCCGCATCATCCGTTGGCGCTGGCCCGATTTGGTGCACCCACCGTGCTGCCCGCGTCCTCACTTGCCCGATGGTTTCGCAGCCCGGAGACTCGGGCACTGTTCGGAGGCGTTGCGGCGCACGCCTTTCGGCCGCTACACCACCCGATGACGTCAGCGATCGGGTTGGGCATTCTGACCGCGGGACACCGCCACGGGTGGCCGGTGGCAGCGGGAGGGTCCCAGTCGATCACCAGCGCACTCGCGGCGCTGTTGTCCGACCTCGGCGGCAAGATCGAGACAGGCGTGCGGATCGAGGCGGCCTCGCAGTTGCCGCCCGTCGACGTGACCATGTTCGACCTCGCGCCCGAGGCGGTCGCCGGCATTCTGGGCGATCGGCTGCCGCGCCGAGTCGCCCGCGCCTATCGGCGCTTCAGGCAGGGCCCCGGTGCATTCAAGGTGGACTTCGCCGTCGAGGACGGTGTCCCGTGGACCAACCCTTCGGGCAGGCGGGCGGGCACCGTGCACGTCGTGGGCAACTACGCCGAACTCGCGGCCACCGAGCGCGATGTCCACGCCGGACGCGTGCCTGCACGACCGTTCGTGCTGGTCGGCCAGCAGTACCTCGCCGACCCGCAGCGCTCGGTCGGCAACATCCATCCGGTGTGGACGTACGCGCATGTGCCGAACGGCTTCTCTGGTGACGCGACGGAGGCGATCACTGCCCAGATCGAGCGCTTCGCACCGGGCTTCCGCGACCGCATCGTCGGCAAGATCGTCCGGACCACAGCGGAGATGGCGACCTATAACCCGAACTACGTCGGCGGTGACATCATGACCGGTTCCAAGGACATTCTCCAGCTGACCTTCGGCCCGCGAGTCACGTTGTCGCCCTACATGATCGGTATTCCGGGTATGTACATCTGCTCCGCGGCCACACCGCCCGGACCGGGCGCTCACGGCATGTGCGGCGCCAACGCCGCGAAGGTCGCACTCGCGCAACTCAACTGAACATCTCATACGAGTGGAGGAGCGACCACGGCAGACATGTTGAAATCCAGACCCTGCCAATAGAATCCGCGCGTGGTCGACAAGCTGGTGGGGCGCGTCCTTTCGTGACAGGCGGTACCCGCGGCACCGGGGCTGCAATCACGCACAGCCTGGCCAACCAGGGCGCGACCATTGCGGTCGGCTTTAATGCCTACAACGCACCCCGTCGACACGGGGCGTCTTTCGGGCGTCGCCGACAGCGCACTGCTCGTGCAGCGATGCCAGAGAGCGCGACGCCCGGCCGTGGAGCGTAAGTCGCCTCAACGCTTTGGTCCGACAGGCATGCACTGGTGCCGCTATCGCACTCCCTGGGGTGGGCCATATCGGACCTCAAGCGCTCGTTCTTGAATCCATAGGGCGCAACGCCGTTGCGCGACGGCCGCTACGCATCTCGCGAAGAGGCTGGCTGGGGGTAGCGCGATCAGGGGTACGCGGTGCCGGGCGGGTCGGTGGGATCTATGAGTGGCGGCATTCCGATGTCGTCGTCAACGGCCCTGTTGCGCAGTCCTTTCCAGGAGGGACGGCGTAGGCCGCGACCGGGTACTGGGCGTCTTGTCGTCCGCGCGGCTGCTCCACCATTGCCGCAGTACGGACTCTGCCGGTTTGCCCTCCACGGAATGGTCGAGCTCGCTTCTCGGATCGATCCGGGAGGTGTGCTGAATCGTCCACACCCACCAGAACACGCCGGCCCACCACGGCTGGCCGGTGAAGGTCGCCAGCAGCGCCTCATAAGCCGACGCCTGTTCGTCGTCGGCGGGTTGATCGCTTAGCCGGACGTCCCATGGTGCGGTCACGGAGCCCGCCTGGCTCGGAAAGCCCGCCTCGGTGAACAGGATGGGGCGTCCGACTCGGGCCGCGAAGGCTGCTAGATCGTCGCGGATTGGGGCGAAGGCGGCCTCGAGCTGCGAGACGTCTGCGGTGGGGTGGGAACTGAGCGGCCAATAGGCGTCGACTCCTACGAGGTCGACGGCGTCCCAGAACGCCACCGTCGGATATTCCGAATGGTGAGCGGCGTAGGTGAGCGGTCCGTGGTAACGGCCGCGAACGTCCTGCACCACCGCCAGCCATTGCGTCCGATCACTGGACAGTGCCTTTAATTCGGTACCCACGGCGAATTCGTCGACGCTGTTTTGCTGCGCGAGGCTCGCGTAGTGGTCGATGAACCCGTGGTAGGACTGGAACCAGGTTCTGCGGTCGGCGGGATCGATCTGCGTGCGATCACCGCCGTCTAGCAGGTCGACGTGCGGCTTGAGTAGAACCTTGAGACCGTTGGCGCGGGCCAGACCGACGGCGTAGCGGACGTCGTCGTCGGTGACACTTGCGTCCGTCGGGCCGATGTCGCTGGCGCTGCGGGTCGACTGATACCAGGTCGGGACGATCTGCACCCAGTCCGCCCCGACGCTCGCGATGGCGTGCAGCGCTCCGCGCGTATCGGTTTCGCTGTAGCCGTTTCGCTCCCAGGTCGGCAGAACGAGTCCCCGCTGCACGGCCACCGAGGTAGTCATGCCGCTGGCACGGTCGGAAACCACGCCGACGCCGACCACGATGCCTACGAGCGCCAGAACGAGCAACCACGGCCCCTTCATCGTGGCCATCGCGACCCCTTGGTGGCCGTCACGATAAGACCAAGCATCGGCCTTGGGCCGCTACGACGTGCCCGTCCACGCGGTCGATTTCTGAGGAATCCGGGGGCGGAGGGCAGACCGGGGTTCACGTTGTGGCCTTGAGTCCTCCTCAGGGCTGCGAAGTCCACGCTTGGGCGACCCGGTCTAGGAACACGGGGTGGCGACGCGTGATCTGCCGAATCCGTTGGACACGTCGGGTACTGACACGGCCATCCATCGACGTGCATCAGCCGAGGCACCGTCGGCGAGGAGTCGGGCGCCCGCTCCCGCCTTGGATGCGACGCGGCAGCGGTGTCGAGCCGACCACTCTGATGCATGGAAAGGTCCGAACCGAATCCACTGAGCCGCAACACCTCTCACGACCCATAGGGGCGCTCGTCACGGACCTGCCGGACTAGGCACCACGTCACGCGAGCAGTCCCACGTGTCGGATTGGGGAGGACTGCGGAATGGACACTCTCCGTGCACAAGCGGCCATCGCAGTACGTGTCGGCGATGAGATCGGGTTCCTCGGCGCAGCCCATCGGCGGCCTTTCCTGCATGGGTCAATGTTAACCGCCAAAGCCCGTAAGTGACGTCCGGAGCAAAACGTGAGATTTGGGGCACTCTCCTGCCCGGTGCAGCAGCAAAAACCCGGATTGCGACAAAGTGAGTCAGGTGCAGAAATGCTGCGTAAACGGGACGAGTAGGTGTAAGCGAGTGTCTGTGACATGAGGCTACCGGGGCGGCGTGGGCACCGGGTGGTGAGCCGCATTTAGTCAGCCCTCGATCGTGTCGATCACCGCGAATTGAGGATCAATCGGCTCCGATTGCACCGGCGGTCGTTACGAACGCCGGTGCCTAAGGCGGAGGATTCGTGTGCGGCCTTGATGCAATTGTCGTGGCCATGGACGGAACACGCGATGGTGATGATGAATCCATGGTCTCGCGACTAGTCGCCGGTCGCGCAAACCGCGTCGCCCACGCCACGATTTCGGGTATCCGCGGCAGATCTTCATTGGCGTGGCCAACGGTCTGTGGCCGCCAGCTTGACGACAACGGGAACCCCGCCATGTCGGGTCGGCGTTTGCTGAGCGCTGGGGCAGATTTCGTACGTTAATTGCCGTTCCCCTGAAGTCATTTCTTCCGAGTGAATGTGAGCGAAGTCACATTCGCTGTTGGCACACCTGATTATTTTGCCGTCGACACAATTCGACGCAGATGTAAATCACGGTTGATGGCATTGATCAGGCATTACAACCTCGATTGATGACCTGGCTGTGTTTGCCTTTAACCTTGCTGTCACAGTTGCACGGCGTCGGACATCGTGAAAAGGTCCGTGCAGTAAGAGTTCGTGCAATGTCGAGGTTCCTCGTCGATGACGACGCCGAGCGCGGATCTCGACAAGCGGCTCGGGGGATTTGGGGGAATCCGTGGAGCAACACTTCAACATCCGCTGACGCGGTGCCACAGAGCGCCCAATAGGTTGACGCGATCGGCTGGCGCACCGCACTGATAGCGGTGATTTGTGATGCAGCCGGAGTTACTTGCTCAGCGACGAACTGACCAAACGCTTCCACAGCATTGGAATGCGGCTCAAGGCTGGACTTCGTTTCGCATTTTTAATCGTGTGCAGTGAGTCGCGGCGCGCAAATATGCGTGCGACTTCATAGGTCAAGAATACTTCCACACTCTGAAGGATCATTCATGTATCGAAGTGTGCACAAAACACCAGAAGAAAATTCCTTATGAAGCTCTCGCACCGATTGTCACGATTCGTGGCTGTCGGATCTGCATGCTTCTTGCTGCAGTATTGCTTGATGGAGATCTTCTCCCACGCTGTGCCATTGTATTTTGCCGAAGTATTCGCGTTCATGCTCTCCGCACAGGCGAACTTCGTCCTCAGTCAGGTCTTCACCTGGGCGGACCGCAACCACGCAATGGACAACATGATTCGCTGGGTGAAATTCAACGCGGGTTCATTGGCGTCGGTCCTGATTGTGAATGCCACGGTATTCTCGTTCCTCACTGCGGTGGGCGGGGCGCCGTGGCTCTCACTGCTCGTCGCCAACGCGGCCAGTACGGCGTTCACGTTCGTGATGAACCACTTCGTCGTGTTCCGGGGCGAGCCGCTGGCCGAGGCGGACGGCGCGCCGACCGAGGCGACACCCACGCCAGTCTGCAGCGTGTCAATGTTCATGCCAGCACACAACGAGGCGGAAAACCTGCCCAAGGTGATTCGCCTCGCCCACCGGTACTTCGACGACGCCGGCATCGCCACCCACTCCGTCATCGTCGTGGATGATGGTTCGACCGACAACACCCTGGCCGTAATCGACGCCATCCAACCGACTCTGCCGGTTACTGTCGTGTCCCACGAGGTCAACCAAGGCTACGGCGCAGCGCTGCGGTCGGGTTTTCAGGCCGCGCTCGCGACCGGCCATGACTGGATTGCCTTTTGCGACTCCGACGGGCAGTTCGACCCCGCCGACCTCGGGCTGCTCTTCGATGCCGCGCAACGAGACCGCGTGCACGTCGCCCTGGGGTTCCGGGCCCACCGCGCCGACAACTGGCGCCGGCGAACCGCCGGCCGAACATGGCACGAACTGAGCCAGGCCTTCCTCGGGTTCCGGGCGACCGACGTCGACTGTGGCTTCAAGCTGTTCCACCGAGACGCTTTGCTGTCGGTCATGCCGAAACTTCGTGGTGACTACGCCACGATCTCACCGGAATTGCTGGCCCGCTTGCATCACACGGGGTACCGATTCACCGAAGTGGCGGTGCCCCATTACCCGCGGGACTTCGGAAGGCAATCCGGAATGAACATCCGGGTAATGGTCGGATCGTTCGCCGGGCTATATCCGGTCCGCCGGGAGATCATTGCGGAGGCACTACGATGACTGCTGTCGATGACCACCTGGCGACGACCGCTCCGGTATCCAAATCGCGTTCACCACAGCACACCGCCCGGAGCAACGCCGACCACACCGCACGCTGGATCGCGATGGGTGCGGCATTCCTTTCGATCGGCGCCTACGCGTACTTCGCCAGTCGCGGTGAGGCACTCGGATACCGCGACTCGATCTCCCACCTGCAGATCGCGGCACGCACATTGCAAAGTCCGACAGCCGGTTTCGGCCAGCTCGGCGGCGTCTGGCTGCCGTTGCCACACATACTGATGCTGCCCTTGGTGTGGATCAAGCCGTTCTACTACAGCGGCTTCGCCGGCAGTG
The DNA here is from genome assembly GCA_025963385.1 of Mycobacterium sp. GTDB lineage: Bacteria > Actinomycetota > Actinomycetes > Mycobacteriales > Mycobacteriaceae > Mycobacterium. The sequence goes on along the minus strand of JAOPUT010000179.1, from coordinate 7,394 downwards.
CGATCAGCATGATCAGCTTCGTCATCGCATCGCGCTACGTCTACAAGATCGGCTTCGGGCTGACGAAGCGACAGATGCCCGCCATCGCTGGCACGTTGGTGTTCGCACTCAACCCGAACGTGCTGTACCTGCAGAGCACGGCCATGACCGAGTTGCTGCTCTTCGCCACCATCACCGCGAGTACCTACTACGCCCAGAAATGGATCCAGGCTGAGAATCATTCCGGGGGGTATCGCTATCTGTTGGCCTCGGCCTGCGCGGCGTTCCTCGGGTGCCTCGCCCGCTATGAAGCCTGGACACTCACCGCGGCGATGGCCGTGGTCGTAGTCTTCGTGGCCTGGCGACGCTACGGAGTTCGGGCCGCCGAGGGCATCGCACTGAGCTATCTCTTCCTCGCTGGCGCGGCGGCGGTCATCTGGATGGGCTGGAACTGGCTCATCTTCGGCAGCCCGCTGAACTTCCAAAACGGTGAGTACGCCAAGCCGTCCTTATGGGTAAGCAACCGGGAGCAGGCTCTGGGTCATACGTGGATCGCCATCGAGACGGTCTGGTATGCGGTGGTCGACAACCTCGGAATCGCGCTGATGATGGCGATGTTGGTGGGCGCCGTCCTGATGGTTGTTCGCCGGCGCGGTCTGGACGTCCTTCCCGTGCTGAGCCTGTTGACGATCGCGCCGTTCTTCGTCCTGGCCCTTGCGGTCGGGCAGCGGCCCTTACACGTGGTCCAGTTGACCGGCGATCTCTACAACATCCGGTTCGGGCTCCTGTTGGTGCTGCCGGCAGCAATCATGGTGACCTATCTGGTCAGCCTCGTACCGCCACGCTGGACACTCGGAGCAGTGGCGGTCGCTGCACTGACGACAGTCTCATCCGTGATGTGGGGTGGCCTCCAGGAAATAGCCACGCTCGCCGAGGCGGGACACGGACCGACCGGAATCATAAACAACGTATCGCAGGGACAGAGCGGTACGTCCAACGAGGCCCTCGAAACTAGCCAGTACCTGCACAAGTACTACGACGACGGACTAATTCTGAGCGAGTCGTTCGGCAATGAGTCGATCTTGTTCGATGCCAGGATCCCGCTGTCCAACAACGTATACGAGGGCAGTTACCAGATGTGGAAACCCGCGCTCCGCTATCCCTCCGAACAGCACATCAAGTGGATCGTGATGCGGACAGGCCGAGGCGGCTGGAGCGGCACGCCGCCCAACGGCGACTGGTCGAACGCCCCCGACGAGGTGTATCGCCAGTTGAACGGGTCGACGCAATTGAACGATTACGACCGAGTCTTCACTGACGCGCTCTACACGGTGTACAAGAGAAAGAATCAGCCATGAGCAATCCGGCAAAGGCTCGCCCCACGCGCTATTCCGCTGCCACCGTGGTCAATACCGGCCAGGTCATATTCTTCACCTTCGTGATCGGACTGGCCATCGCGGGCACCGTGGCTTGGCCCATGATGGCGGCAAAGGTGACCGTCGCCGCCGTGCTGCTGTTCTTCGCCGTCTTCGTCGGTCTGCTCAAAATGGGCGTCTGGTTTGCCTCAACCCGATACCGGCCGCCCAAGTACTCGATGCCCAACGCGAACGACGAGTCGCTCCCGCTCTACACGGTCTTCGTGCCGATGTATCTGGAGGGCAGCATGGTCGCGCCGATGGTTCGCGGGATGTGTGACTTGGTCTATCCAAAATCCAAGCTGCGGGTGATGCTCCTCGTCGAAACCCGCGAACGCGACCCCGAGACGCGCGATGCCATCGACGCCATAGCGCTGCCCCGGTTCATCGAGGTGGTCGAAGTGCCCGCGGTCAAGCCCTATGGCAAGCAGCGTGCTCTGGACTATGGCGCCCATCTCGTCCTGCAGAAGAAGACCGCCGAGGTCCGCAACAGCCTCTGCGTCGTCTACGACGCCGAGGACCGCCCGGAACCCACACAGCTGCTGAAGGCCGTCGGAATGTTCCGTGCCTACGCCCAAATCGATCCGCGGGTCATCTGCCTGCAGGCGCGTCTAGCGTTCTCCAACGAGACTAGTAGCTGGGTGTCACGCCTGATGTGGGTGGAGTACGCCATCCACTTCGAATGGGTGCTGCCGGGTTTGGCCCATCTCGACCTGGTGCCTCCGCTTGGCGGCACGTCCAACCACTTCCGCCTAGGCCCACTCCAGGAAGTGGGTATCAGTGCGGCCAGGTTGCCGAAACAGGCACGCTGGACCGGCATTTGGGACATCTACAACGTCACCGAAGATGCCGACCTCGCTGGGGCGATCGCATTGCACGGTTACAAGATCGCCATCCTGGACAGCGTCACCTACGAGGTCGCGACCACCAAGGTCTCGACGCTGATCGGTCAGCGATCACGATGGCTGAAGGGATACATCCAGACCGGGCTGATCTTCGGGCGCCGTCCGTTCCGGACCATGCGGTCCATGGGGCCCATCCGCTGGTTCGTCTACGAATTGTTCTTGCTTGGAACGCCGTTGACGATTCTTTTCAGCACGTTGTCCTGGGCTCTGACATACACCTACTTCGCGACACGATCGCCCGTGATCCAACAACTGTTCCCCGTCGGGCTGCTATATGTCGGTGTCGTCCTGCTGGTGTTCGGTAACTTCGCGCTGTTCATGCAGCACGTTGCGGCAGCCAACAAGCGGGAGGGATACGGTTCGGTCAAGTACTTGTGGGTCGTGTTGTGCGGCATCTGGCAGATGCTGACCGTGCTGTCACTTGCCAAGGCCGTCTATGAGTTGATAAATCCCAGGAAGCGACACTTCTGGGACAAAACCAATCACGGACATGATCTGCACACCCTTGAGGTGGTCACCACCGCGCCGGAACGGCCTCGGGTTCTCGAACCGGCGGCAGCTGGTGCGAACGTCATCCCACTGCGCACGGGCACGATGCGGGATCCCCACCTAGCGGGGACTGGCCTAAGCCATCGGGTCGACGGTGGAACATCGAGCATCGGGTGAGGCTCGATTGCGCCGAGCGGCGTAGAGGGGACAACACGTGACACACGATCGGCCCGTCGATACGTCCAGCGTCGACGCAGTGGTCCTGGTGGGCGGCAAGGGAACCCGGCTGCGGCCGCTGACGCTATCGGCACCCAAACCCATGTTGCCCACCGCTGGGTTGCCGTTTCTCACCCACCTGCTCTCGCGGATTGCCGCAGCCGGCATCGAGCACGTCATACTCGGCACGTCGTACCACGCGGTCGTGTTCGAAACGGAATTCGGCGACGGCTCCAAACTGGGTTTGCACATCGAGTACGTGCAGGAGGAGGAACCGCTGGGCACCGGCGGCGGCATCGCCAACATTGCGCCCCATCTTCGACACGACACAGCAATGGTCTTCAATGGAGACGTGCTCTCGGGGGCGAATCTTGTCGAACTACTCGCGACGCACTACTCCCGGGATGCGGACCTCACTCTGCATTTGGTTCGCGTCGAGGACCCACGCGCCTTCGGCTGCGTGCCCACCGACGCCGAGGGCCGGGTCACCGCCTTCCTGGAGAAGACACAGGACCCGCCGACCAATCAAATCAACGCTGGCTGCTACGTATTTGAACGCCACATCATCGAGGGGATACCGCGGGGCCGGCCGCTTTCGGTCGAACGCGAGGTCTTCCCACAAATGCTGGCCGACGGGATGAAGGTATGCGGCTATGTCGACGCCAGTTATTGGCGCGATATGGGCACTCCCGAGGACTTCGTGCGCGCATCGGCCGACCTGGTTCGCGGAATCGCACCCTCGCCCGCGCTCAGCGGTGCACGCGGGGAGCACCTGGTGCACGAGGGCGCGGCGATCGCACCTGGTGCGGTATTGATCGGTGGCAGCGTGATCGGGCGCGGCGCGGAGATCGGACCGGGCGCTCGCCTCGACGGCGCCGTCATCTTCGACGGAGCCCGTGTGGAGGCCGGGTCAGTCATCGAGCGCTCGATCATCGGGTTCGGCGCCCGGATCGGCCCGCGGGCGATGATCCGCGACGGCGTCGTCGGCGACGGCGCCAGCGTCGGCGCACGCTGCGAGCTGCTGCGCGGTGCCCGGGTCTGGCCCGGAGTCGTTCTGCCCGATCACGGCATTCGTTACTCCAGTGACATTTGAGCTACCCGGTCGAGGTGCGGTGAACTGCTGCGGCAAGAGCCCACTCAGCAGGACACCTGATGCGATCAGTGATGGAACAGTCCAGTGGCTGTTACGTGGAATCATCGCGGCTTAGCGGGTCACCGAGACTGGCGACGCTGGTCTGGCTGAAATCCACACCCCACCAGTCGAATCCGCGAGTGGTCGACAAGCTGGCGTTGCCCAAGGGACCCCGGGGGTGATCATCCGGGCCGTGGTGAGGTTGGCGTTGTTCGCGCTCGCTGCCCATTGCAGTCATCGCCGCGCAAACATCTCGTGATTTGATGTCCAGCCGACAAAGAGTCGAGAGAGCAACTTGTAGCCGGACTGGCAACTACAGCAAGGTTTCGTTGTCGGCTACTCGGTGTCGTTCTCCGGGCGTGACGCCCCTGTGCCTGAGCCGGCTGATTCTCCCCCGCTTTGTTCGCCCGTTTGACGGCCCTCGTAGGGCGGTATGGCCGGTTTGGTGTCCTGCGGGGTAGCGGTCGAGGTACCCCCGTAGACGGTGTCATCGTTTGGGTCGCTGAGGGGCGGATTGGCGTCCTCGTCAACTGTTCCTGCTGGGCGATCCACGCCGGCACCGGGCTTGTCGCTGCCTGTGTCACGTGAACCGGTTGTCTCTTGACCAGTCATGTTCGGCTCCCTTGAACAGCGCCACTCGGTTTGTGACGCGGATCACATTGCATTACCCGCATCTCGGGGCGAGAAACTCGGCATCGCCTCCAACACGACGACGCAACAGAAGCCACGGATCGCCCACGCGAGGTCGGCGCACCGATTACCCAGGGTGGCGCGTGGTCAGCGGCTTCGATGGCCCGCTCAAGCCAGGTGGTGTCCGAGCCGCGGGGCACGAATGCGGCGATGTCCGCCCGGGCTGGGAGCTCTGTCGGCAACGGTCAGCGGTGCCAGGGTCACGGCCGGTCGTGGGAGCTGCCACCGATCGCACCCCTCCCGCAGGGCGTCGTCGACGGCGCTCACAATGGAGATGAGTGCCGGCGTTTGATCGTCGAGCCAGAGTTCGGTGGATCCGCCGCTGAGCATGATCCGATGGATCGGCGATCCGCAGGTCTTCAGGAGCGCCATGCGGCAGAGCAGCCGCTCCGCGGTGGACGCCCACTCGACTGCGCCGCCCGAGTCGTCGACGTCGCCGCGCAGTCCAATCACCTTCAACCGGCGGTCCCCGAACACCAAGGGTGCGCGCTCGTCGAGATAAAGGTAACTAGTGCGCTGGATGCACTCCCCCAGGCGGGTGATCTGCGGCGCGGTGGTGACGGCGAAGCGGAACACTCCGAGGTGGACGGCGCGCCGCAGGGGATCGATGAGAGGTGAGCAGCTGAACACGGTCTGCGTCGGCCGGATACCGTGGTGCTGCACCAGATCCAGGTCGTCATCGTCACCGGCGGTGACCGTGACGCCGTGGGCCCGAACCCAGTCGGCCACCGCGCAATCGGTCAGTGCGGCGGCGGGTACGCCGCAGCCCGCACCGGAGATGACCTGCCGCACCAGCTGGATCGAGGTGTGTAGTCGCGGAGGGTCGTCGGTGGTGTCCAGAACAAGTGTCATGCCTTCAGATCTACGCCGACACGGGCCCCTTTCACGACTTCATATGGATTCCTGACATCGTCGCCGTCAATCCTTGCGCAATGTTGATGCACCCGATGGAATCGGCCAAAACAATTGATGTGCCTTAAATTCGGAGCGCCCCTGCGCCGTTGGGAAGGGGTTGTCCCAGGCCTGTGTGCGGCGGCGATGCGTCAACGCGGCATCAATGTTGCCGCGATCACCGTCAACAGGTCATCAGGAATTGCCATCCGTCACGTGAATCGGCGTAGAGCTGGAAGGTAGTGCCGCAGCACGCGGCCAAGCCAGGAGCGAGCCGGTGACGATTTTCGATCTTCTCCATTCCAGCACCAGCGATGCGGCCACGCCTCCCGAGGCCGGTCGCGAGACCGTCGAGCTAGGACGCCATACGCATCCCGCTGCGCAGGTCGCGGTTGACGGATATCACGGCGACGCCCTCGGCCGCCTCGCGACGTACCGGAGGGCATTTCGGGCCGCGACTGTCACGTGCCCCGCCGAGCTATTGGGGCAACCGGGCGTCCAGGATGACGTGAAGAAGCGCGGCCACACGGTGGACGTGCACTCCGTCGACGAACTCGTCTTCGCAACGTCGCTGGGCATTCCCGCCTCGCGGCTCGTATTGCACGACGACGGATGCACCGCCGCCCCGCTCCGTTGCGGTATGAACGCGGGCGTGGGCCGAATCGTCGTCGGGTGCCCGGCGCAGATCAAGGTCCTGGCCAGTTGCGCTCAGCGTCCGCAGCGAATCCTGCTCGATGTCACTGCCGGTGGCGCCGACGCGACGGTCGATGCGGTCTTTGAGTGCAGGCGGCTGAACCTCATCGGGATGCATACTCGGTTGACGGCCGCAGCTGGCATCGCCGAGTACGTCGACGCGGTTTCTCAGATGGTGGCCCAAATGGCCTGGACCCGTCGCCACCATCACGTCATCTTGACCGAGTGAGCCTCGCCGGCGGCGAGGTCCTGTCGGGCACCAACCCGGATTGGGACGATCTGCGGACGCTGACCGCAGAGTTGGAGGACGCGTTCGACGATGCATGCGCCCGATTCCGCTTTCCGCGACCAGCATTGATCGTCACACCCCGGTGAGCTCGACCGTCTAGGTCATCCACTGGCGGCAGCTCACCATCAGCCCACGCCATCACCGAGCGGTACCCGACACGAAAGAACGACGCGACCGGGCTTCCCCAACCGCTCCAACGGTTTCCCCCGACGTCGTCGAACGTGGCTCGTTGCTGCGGGCGTCGACTTCGACGGCCGCACAGTGATCTTCGGGCGCAAGTCCGAGGGCGCAACGGAAACTCGACGGCGTTCAGCGAGCAAGTTCGCATGTCACCGCTCGTGCTCTCTCCCCCTCGAGAGCTGAGCCCCCGCACCGCCTCAAGACGCGTGTCAAGAATTGGCGTGCTGGCGTATGGATCGCGTTGAGATCGTTGCCGGGTGCATTGCGTAGTGCCAGTCTCGAAGTGTGAGTGAAGATTTCCGCGCAACCAACCCGAGCCACACTAGCCAGGAGGCGCCGCTCCAGGTGACCCAGTGGATGGTGTGTCTGAGCCGCATCGGGCTCCGGATCCTTGGGGGTCGGTACCTTTGGGGTTCACTCGAGATCGGACTGCCGCAGCAGGGATTTCGTCATTATCGGCTCGTCGTCTTCCCTCCCGGTGTCACCGAGGCCGACCGGCGCTGGATCCGTCTGGC